>NZ_CANCWQ010000007.1:0-78494 GCF_947381555.1 Limosilactobacillus pulli | reverse complement strand
GCGCAGAAAAGTTCCGCGCTCAAGCCGCATAAATAATTTTTCTATTTAAACTGTATACTTGACAGGCAATAGTGCCTATTTCAAGTGTCACCCTTAAGGGGATTATAGCCCCATCGCCACTGAGTATGTACCGACCAGACCAAGCATCAAAAAAGACCCAGCCGGTCTGCTGAGTCTCATCTGATAATTAACTTTTTTCATGTCGAAGCATCATAAAGAGTCCTACTGGCAAAATCACGAACCCAATCGCCATGCCGATAATTGCAAACCAGTTGGGCACGATGCCTTGAGCAGTACTGATGCCAAACTCGCCGACCCAATCAAACTTGAACAGTAAAAAAATCGTAAAGGCAACCGACAACACCGGCAGCAATACATCCGTCAGCCAGTTCCGCTCTGCTTTAAGCACTGGTTCGACATTGGTTCCCCGGTAAAAGCGAATCACGCCCAATGGAATCACGATAAACTCAAAGAACCGCACCATGGCACTCAGTACGATAATTGCCGTCATGTTGTACTGAAAAGCCATTGGGATAAAGATTGCCAAAGCCAGCGTAATTATAAACGGATAAACCGGAAAGTCATGTCTGGTTCGCTTGGCTAGCCATTGCGGTGCTTGATGCTCTTTGGCCATGGCCTCTAAAACCCGCGGCGTGTGGAATGAAGCCGCGAGATTAATCCCTAACATGGAAATCAGCGCGCCAAGCTCAATCAAGAGCCGCAGCCAACGTGCCTGAAAAATTGCGGCAATGGCAACGACCTGCTTGGTTTTGACAATTGCAGCCGGATTGATTACCATTGCCACTAGGATGGTGCCGATATAGACCAGTGCGATGACCATAATTGCCAATGGAATGGCTCGGGGCAGATTCTTTTGCGGATCCTTCATATCTTCAGAGCCGCTGGCCACGCTCTCAAAACCGGTAAAGGCATAAAAGGCGGCAATAACTGCCATCACCAAGCCAGAAGTCGTGGGCTTGGGGATTAAAGACTGTCCATTGGCGGTTTTAAGCGTGTCCAGTTCGTGAAAATGACTGACGCCGGTTTTTAAAAAGACAATGATTCCCGCAACGATGATCAAGCCCAGCGCCAGCAGCTTGCCGATGGTTGCCAGGTCGCTGACCCAGGTTAAGAAGCGCTGTCCAAAGAAATTGATCAGTAAAATAACCGCCATTAAAACAACAAATCCCCAGGTAATGTTTTTAAAGCTGGCTGAGTCAGCACCAAAAATCGAAAGCGTGCTCTTGATTACACCAACACCCATTACGCCCCAGGCCACGCTGGCTGAAAAGAATCGCACGACGCCCATGTAAAAGCCCATATTCTCGCCATAGGCTGCCTTAGCATAGGAATAGGCCGCACCGCTTTTGGTAACGTACTTGGCTGCCGCGGCAAACGTCAAGGCCAGCATCGCCGCAAAAACCGCCGCGATCAGATAGACCAGTGGCGCCTTGGTTCCCACCATGGTCACGACCGAACCTGGCGTCAAAAAGATTCCTGAGCCGATAATTGAATTGATTGCCAATAAGACAATTGACCAAAAGCCCAGTTTGTCAGTTTTATTCTGCATGTTCATTCCTGCCTTTCCAACTGGCGCGACTGATAAGATAACTAAACAGCCGGTTCATCTCTGACTGATGAGCACGCAGCATTTCAGAATGCCATTGCACGCCGATAACCGTTCCCGTTTCATTTTCAATCCCCTCATAGACGCCATCATGCGCCAATGCATTAACCTTTAGTCCCCCGCCAACTTTTTTGATCAGCTGATGGTGGTAGGAATTAACCCGCAGGCGGGGCACTTGGTTAAAAATCTCAGCCAAATGCGTATCCTTGACCAGCTTGACCTGATGCGTCGCCTGCCACCATGGCGTGTCGCCCTGCCAATGCTTGAGCGTCGGCACCGGATAGTATTTAAGATCCTGATAGAGCGAACCACCATGGAAGACGTTGATCAGCTGCGCGCCCCGACAGATGCCCAGCACTGGAATGCCGCGTTTTTCCGCTAGCTTCAACAGCCGCATGTCAAACTGGTCGCGTGCCTGCCAAACCGTGCCTTGTTCGGGCTGCGGCTCTTCGCCATAGTTTGCCGAGTCAATGTCTTGACCGCCTGAAAGAATCAAGGCATCAACCAGTTCCAGCTGAGACTCGGTTACGTCGGCATCCTCATTGAACGGAATAATCAATGGTACCCCGCCGTTTTTAATAACCGCCTCACTATAGTCTTTATTGACGTAGCTGCGGCGATAGCCAACAAAGGGCCCAACGTTTTTAGTCAATTCACTGCCTGAAATGCCAATTATCGGCTTTTTCATAAACTCTGCTCCTTTTAGTAAAATAAAAGGGACCACTGACGCGCCCGCCAGTAGTCCCTTGACTCAATCAGCAACCGGTCGCGGCTGCCTTATTTGATCTTGTAATCTGATGGCAGAGCAAAAAACATGCGGCAATACATGCAGCATGGACAGCACATTTTTTGCATCATCATTTGAGCAGCCATCAGTTCACCTCATCATTTTTAATAGTCTAAGAATATTCCAATCAGTAACGTTTGTCAATCCAAACTCGGTTAGCCCTGATCGTGATGGTCATCTTGTTTTTTCGGCATTCCTTGATGATCGCTCAAGTCAATCACCATTGAGCGCGGTTTTTGAGGCCGATCGCCATCTTTGGGCGGCTGCCAGTTAAAGTGCCGAATCAAAAGTGAAAGTGGTGGAATCAGCAGCATGTAGAGCAGGGCCGTCAGCAGTGTCGTTGGCAAAGCCAGCCGCATAAATGGCATGATCCCACTGCCATGTGCAAATGCATCCCCGGCAATCCCGCAGAGCACCTCGGCTGTAATCCATTGTGAGATTCCGGCCGCCACTCCAACACCAATCGCCTGCCGATGCGTTACCTTGATATTGCGCGGCAATTGCCAGCCAATTAAGGCACTGATCATAATCATGTCAACCATCATATCCAGCGCGGTCATCCAATCTGCTTTTCCCAGCAGAATCAAGATTATCGTAGCGACAGTCGTAATTCCAGCCCCCCAGCGCAGATTCAGGCCCACCATTGAACTCAAGCCGATAATTCCGGCCAATTCAATGGCTACCTGACCTTTTGGCAATGGCGTTGACAGGCGCAACAGACCAACAATCACCATTAAAGCCGTTAGCCCCAGCGCCCAGAGACCATCTTTCGTTCGCTGCTGCATAGGCTAATCCAGTGGCTTTTTAGCCGTATCCTGCATCCAGGCCAGAGCCAAGGCGCCTTGTCCCAGGTGTACGCCGATGACCGGACCAAAGTAGCTCAGTTCAAAATGAATATCGGGATGGTCGGCCTGCAGCTTATCCAGCCATTTTTGACCTTCTTCAGGACAGTTGGCATGCAGCACCATGGCCCGGACTGGATAGTCAAGCTTGGCCAAGTCTTCGTCAAAAATCTGCTCACAGCGTGCTTTGGCTTTTTTCATTGAACGCACCTTTTCAAACGCCTCGATCGCATAGTTTTGCGTGTGCATCGTCAAAAGCGGCTTAATCTTCAAAATGGAGCCAATAAAAGCTGAAGCATTGGAAAGCCGTCCACCACGGACCAGGTTTTGCAGATCGTCTACGACAAAAACGTTATTAAAGGTGTCACGATACTCGCTAACTTTTTTGACAATATCGTCCAGATCGTCACCCTGTTCAGCTAACTTGGCTGCTTCTAAAGCCAGATATCCCATCATCTTGACCGTCAGATGCGAATCAAATGGCACGATTTTGATCGTATCCTTCATATCTTCGGCAATCTGGGCAATCGTGTTGAGTAGACCGGAAATTGCCTTGGTCAAATGAATGCTGATCACCGCATCGTAGCCCTCATCTGCCAGCTTTTGGTAGGTTTCCATCAAAAGACCGATTGAAGGCTGAGACGTACTTGGAAATGACTTGGAGTGGGCCAGCTTGTCGTAGAATTCCTCTGTTGTAATATCAACGCCTTCTTGGTAGCTTTGACCATCGATCACCAGTGGAATCGGTACGACCGTAATATGATTATCCGCAGCTTCTTGTGGGGTTAAATAAGCGGTACTGTCGGTTACAACCGCGATTTTCATTGAGTTCTCCTCCAGTATGATTGCAAATTTAGAATAATATTTTAGAAAAATAATAGCATGATAAAACTGCCGACCTCAAAATAAGGTCTGCATTTAAATAGAATAGCACATTCAGCGCCTAAAACCAATTTTATGGCAGCCGATTGACACAGATCTTGCCAATCACTTCAGCAAACCCAGCCTTAATTTGGTCAGAAACGTTAATCCACGTTATAATAGACTAGTTATGCAAAAGCAAAGGAGCGATCAAAATGCCATTTGACGGTTTTTTCACCCATGCCATGGTCCACGAGCTTAATCAAACGCTGCAAGGTGGCCGTGTCTCCAAGGTCAATCAGCCATATCCAGCCGAAATGGTGATGGTAATTCGAGCCAATCGCCATAACTACTCACTGCTGATTTCAGCCAATCCATCCTATCCACGCATTCAAATTACCCAGATCCCATATCAAAACCCTGCCGTTCCCAGCAACTTTGCCATGACCATGCGCAAGTACTTAGAAGGCGCTTTGGTTAAGGAAGTTTCACAAATTGAAAACGATCGAATCATCAAGCTGACCTTTTCAACTTTAGATGAGCTTGGTGATCCTTTGGAACTGGTAATGATGGTCGAAATTATGGCCCGCCACAGCAACGTGACCCTGGTCAATGCTAAAACCGGCAAGATCATTGATGCCATCAAGCATGTCGGCAGCGACGTTAATCGCGTTCGTCTGCTCTTGCCTGGTGCAACTTTCATCATGCCACCCAAACAAAAACGATTCAATCCCTACCTGCCCAACCAGATTTATTCTGATCTGGCCCGTGACTTAAAAAACAATTCCGCCCAGCTGGCTAAAGAACTGCAGCAAAGCTATCAGGGTCTGGCACCAGAAACTGCTAAAGAAATGGCGGCTGAGCTGTTAGCCAGTGACAACCTGCCCAGCGCCTACCAGTCGTTTTTGCGTCACTTTGAAAATCCCACTCCGGTCTTGATCACCAATGAAAAGAACAAGACCAGTTTTGCGGCATTTGCGCCAATCAATACCGTGGGCCTTGTTCTACAGTCGTTTGCCACGCTTTCTGAGCTCTTGGACGCCTATTACGTCAATAAGGCGCAGTCTGATCGGACCAAAGAGCTGGCTGGTCAGGTCCTCAAAGTCGTGCATAATGAACTGAAAAAAGATCAGCGTAAAATGAAGAAATTTCAAAAAGAACTGGCTGATGCTGCCGATGCTGATCGCTACCGGATTCGCGGCGAGCTTTTGACCACCTGGCTGCACCAGGTTCCTCGTGGCGCTAAATCCGTTGAGCTGCCTAATTTTTATGATGAGAACAAACCGTTAAAGATTACTCTGCAGCCAGATCTTTCGCCTTCACGCAATGCTCAGAAGTACTTTACGCGCTACAACAAGCTCAAGGCCTCAGTCAAATACGTCAATGAGCAGATGGCCATTACGCAAAAAGAGATCGACTATTTTGAAACGATTCTCAGCCAAATTGATCTGGCTGACCCTAGCGACGTTCAAGAAATTCGCTTGGAGCTGCAGCAGCAAGGCTATATCAAAACCAAGCACAAAAAAGGCAAAAAGCAGCGCAAGGTTCCGGTATCCAAGCCAGAAACGTTCCATGCCTCTGACGGTACCGTGATTCTAGTGGGTAAAAACAATCTGCAAAACGATCGGCTGAGTTTCAAGACCGCCAATAAAAACGAGATCTGGCTACACGTTAAGGATATGCCTGGATCCCACGTTATCATTCGCGATACTGATCCTAGTGAGAAGACGATTCTCGAAGCTGCTCAGCTGGCGGCTTGGTTTTCCAAGGGCCGCGATTCTGCTCACGTGCCGGTTGACTATCTGCCAGTCAAGAATCTGCACAAGCCAAGCGGGGCTAAGCCGGGATTCGTAACCTTCCGTGGCCAAAAGACGCTGTCCGTCACGCCTAAAAAGCTGCCCAATTAAATTTAAAACTGATTAAAAAGGACTTTGATGTGATACATCAGAGTCCTTTTGTATTTAGATTAGACTAAATAAGTCTGCTTGATTAATAGTTACCGGTAAACATTGCTTCGGCCTTAGGTGGCTGATATTCGCCAAAGTAGTCGGCAAAATTCAGGTCCAGATAGTCGCATAGATCTTTAACCTCAGTCATTGTCTTGTCAATGACCGGAATGCCGTTTTCCTTACGATCGGCCATAGCCAAAATCTCTTTTTCACCATGCGTGTAGATGCGGTCATGACCATTGTCCTTAGCCGAATCACGCAGCTTTTGCAAATATTGCGACAGATGCTCACTGATAGTCCGACCATCGCCAAACGCATCTAGATTAATCGCCATAAAGCCATGACAGATACCGGATTTACCGTTTTGCATAGTTGATTCTGAAGTCATCCCCAGCGAAAGAATCGAAGAGAAGATCTCAGCAACCATCCCATTGCCATAACCCTTGTGTGAGCCCAATGTTTCCGTATTACCGCCCAGTGGCATGATCCCACCGCCGTTTTTGTGCACAATGTTGTTTAAAACGTCAGCTGCATCATTGGTTGGCTCACCATTGGCATCAAGTGCCCAGCCATCAGGCAACGGCTGATTCAGCTTGTTGTATATTTCCAGCTTGCCCCGTGTTACGACCGTTGTTGAGGCATCAAACAAAAAATCATATGGTTTGGCCGGCAGACACCATGCTTGTGGGTTGGAGCCAATCATTGCTTCTTTGCCAAACGTTGGTACCATAATGGCTTCGCTGTTGGTACAAGAAAAGCCCAACATGCCTTCTTTAGCTGCCATCTTGGCGTAATAGCCGGCAATGCCATAGTGGTTGGAATTACGTACTGAAACAATCCCCACGCCTGCCTGCTTGGCTTTTTTGATCGCCAGTTCCATTGCAAAATGTCCATTGAGCTGGCCCATGCCATCATGACCATCAATGACTGCCGAGACCGGGGTTTCAAAAATGACTTCCGGTTCGGCATCGATCTTCATCGTTCCCTTTTGAATTCCTTTATAATAACGGACCATACGCTGCATGCCATGACTTTGAATGCCATACATATCTGCAGTCAATAAGACGTCAGTAATGATGGCAGCTTGTTTTTCGCTAAAGCCAAACTTTTGAAAGGCATCCATGCAAAGATGATCGAGCTGTTCGTAGGAAAACTTAACGACTTTATTTTCATTCATTTTGCAAGCTTCTTTCTGTTTATAAAACGCTTCACGACTTAACATGGTTAAATCATAACACATTTTTGTCCGGAATTTAAGCGCTTCCATTAATGAATATCAACATTTTTTGTATTTTTTACAAATTTAAAATTATTTGCAAAATAAAAGAGAGTGAGAAAAAGCTCCACAAAGATGGTTAGGTCGGTCAAATGCTGATTTATCAGCGTTTGAACTGCCAGCCAGCTACTGCGCTGAGGCATTATTATCCATAAAATAGTTAAGAGGTTGAGTTAATTCCCAGCCTCTTATCAAATTCAATCAAAATCCTCGCCATTCAAAAACTGCATCTGCCCGCCTAAAACGCGATTGATAGTTGGCTTTTGATGCTTGAGGTGCAGCGACTTGAATGGAAAGACTGCTCGGTAGACCGCCATTTTGGTTGTACCATTGGGAATCAGCGCCTCATTTAAGGCATCGCCATCAAGCCGTCCTAATGCCATCCGGACCGTAATCCCCGGTAGATTCAAACCTAATACCTTAGATAAAAAGGCAATCTCAGGCAGTGGCATATGCTGTATCAGCAGCTGCTTAAACGATCCATCAAAACGATGGACAAACACAACCTGATACAGCCCGGGCTCGCTTTGCTCACTGATGGCTTGGCTGCCCTGTTTTTCCAGCATTCCAAAATCAAGCGGCGTCAAGCGAGCTGGGAAGCGCTGAGCGGTTGGCTGATAGCTCAGATCATCAGTTGACTGCAGATCGGCCGTAATCCCCAGTGGATAGACCAGCTGACCGTCAAACAGCGCGTTAAAGCTGTCCAATGGCTCACCGACTGCCAACGATGCCGGCCGCTGATCTTCAGGAATCTCAGCGATCTGAATATTTTTGGCGACTGGCCCCAACTGATCGATCAGTTCATGACGACTGGCTGGGATCAAGACTACCTCGGGATGCTCAACGTCCAAAACGGCGCGGATATTTTCTGATTGCAGCGGCTCTAGATAACGCTTGCGAGCCAGCATCGGCGCCAGGGTCACCGAACTGGGATTGTCGTTGACGATCACGGTCTGGTAGCCATGATCACGCAGCTCACGCAAAGTGTTGGCAACAAAGTAGTCACTGGCCGTACCATTTCCTAAACGCAGCGGACCGGTACCGACGACGACCGCAGTTGGCGATGGACTTGGACTGGCTTCGTCTTCCATTTCGTAAGTTGAGTAAAAGACACTGGTATGTTGATCAAATTCGCCAGCAGACGGTTCCAGCTCTTTAAAGGTTCGGTGAATGACCTGCTCATCACGCATTGCAACTACTCTGGTCGTTGGCCGCTTCCAAATCTTGGCAACGCTTTCATCGCTCATGCCACAGTACTTGGCCTTTACCAACAGCTTGGCATCGCCAGGATGATTTTTGAGTTCGTCTTCTAAGCTTTGCATCTGACGCAGACAGGCAAAGTAATATGGGTCAATCTTGGTCAGCTCGGTTAGCTCATCATCCGTGTAGCCACGTCGTAAAGCTGCCAGCAATGTAAACAGACGTCCGGCCTGCGGATGAATCAAAAGCTGCACCAATTCGTCATCTGAAAGCTGGTCTTGCTTAACCAGTCGTGAATCCTGCTCAAGGCGTGGAAAATCACTAATCGCCTTAAACATCGCTTCAGTCAGGCTGCGTCCTACGCCAATCATGGTACCAGTTGACTTTTTACGCGTCCCCAACTGACGATCCGCATCGGGTAGTTCCGCAAAGGGCCAGACCGGCATCCGTACGGCCACATGATCCATGACCGGTTCCGTAACGGCAGCATGCTTGTAATAGCCATGGTCTAGGTGGATATTGCGCAATGTCTTACCAGCATACAGCTCGCCACAGACGCTTTGCAGCGCATATCCAGTGGCAGTAGCCGCAAAAGCCGTTAAGCGATCAAAATAAGGATTGTTCTTGATTACATAAAACTTGCCATTAGCCTGATCCAAAGCGAACTGCACGTGGTTGACCCCAACGATTCTAAGTTTGCGCGTAATGGCAAATGCCGTGTCGCGCATATCTTGAATTTCACGGTCAAGCAACGTCTGGGCCGGAGCGACGGCGATTGAGTCACCCGCATGAATGCCAATTGGATCAATATCTTCAACACAGGCCAGCTGCATCATCGTACCAAAACTGTCTCTTAAGACCACAACCTCGATTTCCTTAAACCCGGCTAGGCTTTGCTGAACGGTAATCTGTCCCGAGCGCGATTGCCTTAGCCCAACTGCCACGGCCCGTTTAAGCTCTTCTTGGTCATGTACCAACGAGCGCCAGCCAGGCCCCTTAGGTAAAACCGAGCGTACAATAATTGGATAGCCGACCCGGTTGACCATTTCTAAGGCATCCACAAAATTATCGACCTTTGAGATAGCCTTGGTGGGGACCTTAAGATTATGCAGCGTCTTGCCAAGCAGCATGGGATTGTTGATCTGGCGAATCGTCGCTTCTGGGACACCGATCAATTCAATGTCATCAGCCTGCAGAATTCCCGTCTCGCCGACTGCTTGCATTAATTCAAAGGCCCGGCGGCCACCAAGCGTCGGGATAATCGCATCGGGATGATATTCATTGATTGTATCAACGACGTTTTCAACCGTCAGTGACTTGATGCAGGCATGGTCAATGGCATCAGGACAATCCAGAGTAAATGAAAATGGGTTGTCGTCAATTAAGATCGTCTCAAAGCCTTCATCTTTTAAGACACTGGCCACCTGAAAAGCGGCTGCATCCAGCTCATCGCCATGCTCGATGCTGTCTGCACCTGCACCGATCAGAAGTACTTTTTTCATGGTCAGTCCCCCTCTCGCTGCTTCATAACGTCCATAAATTCATCAAAAAGATTATTGGTTTCATCCGGCCCCGGCGCACCATCCGGGAAAAACTGCACAGAAAACGCCGGATATTGGCGATGCCGCAATCCTTGCACCGTACCGTCAAGCATATCGACGTAGGTAATAAAAAGCTGTGAGCGATCGACTGAGTTGCGCCGAATCACATAGCCTTCACCTTGCGAAGCAAAGACGATATGATCGGTAATAATCTCTCTGATTGGGTGATTCATACCATGGTGCTCGGTTGCCAAGCGCTCGACCTTGCAGCCATTGGCCAGGGCAAACAGCTCATGACCTAGGCCAATGGCAAATAGTGGTACCTTAGCCTCAACCTGTCTGATCATTTCCAGCACTGAACGCTTCAAAGATTCTGGATTGCCTGGACCACTGGATAGGACAACGCCATCCGGATCAAGCCGTAAAATATCGTCAACGCTGGCTGTGTATGGTAATACGGTTACGTTGCACTTGCGCCGCGAAAGCTCTCTTAAGATCCCGTTTTTAAGACCAAAGTCAATCACGACCACGCTTAAACCAATATCAGGATTAGGAAACGGCTTTGGCGTAGCAACCTGGGCCACCTGCTGATTGGTCAAAACGGTGGCATGCAGCTGATCAAACGCATGATCATCAGGAACTGGCACGATGCTGCCCTTCATCGGCTTGCCAATCTTGCGCAGATGTCTGACAATGGCCCGCGTGTCAACGTTGGTCACGCCTGGAATGTTCATCTGCTTGAGATACTGATCCAAAGTCGTGCCATGCCGACGCTCCTTTAATGGTGCCAGATTGCGGCAGACAACACCCTTGATTGAAGGCACAATCGACTCATAGATGTTGCGCTGAATTCCATAGTTGCCAATATTGGGGTTGGTAAAAACGACGATTTGATTATGGTAGATTTGGTTGGTAATGATTTCTTGATATCCCGTCATGCTGGTATTAAAAACCATCTCGCCAAACGTTACGGCAGGCGAGCCAAATCCCTCACCCTCAAAGATGGAGCCATCCTCAAATATCAAATATCTTGCTGTCATCCAATCTCATCTCACTTTGCAGCCGCCAATTGTCTATTCATCCCGGCGGTCAGTTTTGTCTAAATGCTCAAGCATCTTGGTAAAATAGTCTGGTAATGGTGCGGTAAAAGTCATCTCCTGACCGGTCCGTGGGTGTTTAAAGCCCAGCAAGCCCGCATGCAGATACTGTCCTGGTCCAGCCAGCGTCTTACGCGGTCCATACAAGGGATCGCCAGCCAATGGATGGCCGATATAGGCCATGTGAACCCGTATCTGGTGCGTACGGCCAGTTTCCAGACGGCATTTAACCAAGGTATAGTGCCGGTAACGCTTCACTACCTCAAAATGCGTAACGGCATGGCGGCCATCCATTACGACGGCCTGCTTCTTGCGGTCTTTTTTAGATCGACCCAGTGGCGCATCAATTGTCCCCTGGTCTTCTTTGATTACTCCATGAACCAGTGCGGCATACTCACGCTGGTTAGTCTTGGCCTTTAGCTGGGCGGCCAGACTACGATGAGCCAGATCATTTTTGGCCACCATCAAAAGTCCCGAGGTGTCCTTATCGATGCGGTGCACGATACCAGGTCGAAACTCGCCGTTGATTGTTGAAAGCGGCGAATGGTAAAGCAATGCATTGACCAGGGTATGCCCAGGATGCCCAGGAGCAGGGTGTACCACCATCCCCGCTGGCTTGTTGACAACGATTACGTCATCATCTTCATAGACAATATCTAAAGGGATATCTTCCGGCTCTAGATCAATCGTTTGTGGTGCTTCAGGAATGATTTTGACCACATCGCCGGCTTTTAGCTTATACTTGGTTTTAACGACCTGACCATTGACGGTTACATGGCCATCTTCAATCCATTTTTGCAGTTGCGAGCGGGAAACGTCGCTTAAAAAATGGCCTAAAACCTTATCAATGCGACCAGTCAGATCCGCGTCAATCTCGATTTGTCGTTCTTCGTTCATTTGTGATCATCCTCTTTCAGTACTACGATCAGCATGATAAACACGCCGATCGTCAGACAGGCATCAGCAACGTTGAAGACTGGAAAATTGACGTTTTGCAGCGCAAACATGTCCACCACATACCCTTGGCTGAGCCGATCAATAAAGTTGCCGACCGCGCCGGCCATAATCAAAGACAGTCCCGTCATCATCCAGGCTGCGGTTTTATTTTTCCACATCAGCCAAGCAACTACGATAATAGCAATTACCGTTATGATCGCAAAGAACCATTGGCGTCCCTCCAGCATGCTCCAGGCAGCCCCGGTATTATGCAGATTATCCAGATCAAGCAGCCCCGGTATCAAGGTTTTGCTGCTGTTTAAAGGAATATTTTGAGTAACCCAGTGCTTAACTGCTTGATCAATCGCCACCAAGGCAACAATCAAAACCAGGTGCCATGGCAATAACGACTTGTTTTTTATATGCTTTCGTTTGGCCTTACTCATGATCTTTTTTCACCGCGTTGCCTAGAGTAATCTTTAGCGAATTAATCGAGCGCGCCGAAAACGTAAACGTCATGACCTCACCATTAACCGTCATTGTCAGCGTATGCTTGGTAAAGCGTGGCTGGCGAATGTCCTTTAGTGGAATCACCAAAAAGCGGTTCTGCAGCATCCGGTCAAATACCATTTTGGTTGGCGTAACCAAAACTGAGCGACGACCGATCGCCAAAACTGCTAGAATAATAAAGATCGCCAAAAGCAAGGCCGTAATCCAGTTAAAATGGGTAATTTCAAGCCAGACCACGACACCGGCGATCCCAATTAAAAGCAACCAGCACCATTGAATCGTGGCCGTGGTTAAATCCGGCTGATAAAAGTAGCGTTTTTCTTCTTCCAAAAATTTCACTCCCTAATCAATTCCGAGGTAATCAAATGATCAAATTATATACCGATGCTGCTACCAAAGGTAATCCGGGCCCAACCGGACTGGGAATCCTAATCGTCAAAGATGGCAATCAGCAACAGCTTAAGTCTTTTTTGCCGCTTGCTTCCAATCATCAAGGTGAATTCGCCGCGGCAATTCAAGGTTTTTCCTATTTAAAAAAGCATTTTTCCAATCAAGAAACCGTACTGTTTTATACCGACAGTCGTCTATTAAGCGATGCCGTAGGTAAGGAACATGCGCGTCACTATGAAAAAGAATTGGACGAGCTTTTGGCCAGCATGGACGATTTTAAAACCGTCGTCGTCCAGTGGGTTCCCGAAAAAGAAAACCTAGGTGCTCACCAATTGGCTAATCAAGCTTTACATGAGCAGACTAATCAAGCTGACCATCAGTAATCAGTATAACAAACTTTGTCCAGTTCTGATCAATAATCCACTGGTCGCAATAATTTCTTAACCGCCCTCATCTTACTATATGTAAATTAAGTATTCATGCATTATTTTTAGTCAAAAAATCGCCCCGCCTTGCAGACAGGACGATTTTTTCGACTATTTGGGTTACTCAATTACAATGTAGGATTTGATCGTCTTACGGTCAGCCATATCTTGGTAGGCCTCATTGATTTGGTCCAACGTGTAGGTTTTGGTAAATACCTTGCCTGGATTGATCTGACCATCCAAAACCGCCTTTAAGAGCACGTTTTTGTCATAGGTCGTTACACTTGCTGAACCACCTGTCAAAGCAATATTGCGGGCAAACAGCGTGAATGGATCAACATTGCCATGAGGTACGCCAATGCGACTGACGTGACCACCATTATGAACGACCGCCAGACATTGATTGATCGAGGCTTCAGAACCAACGCAGTCCAAGGCTGCATCAGCCCCGCCACCAAGCAGCTCTTTGACTTTTTGCGCGCCTTCTTCGCCACGTTCAGCAACATAGGCCGTTGCACCAAATTCCTGGGCCAGTTTTTGCCGATCCTCATGCCGACTCATAATTACAACTTGTGAGGCACCCATCATCTTGGCTGCAATCACGGCACATTGACCAACCGCGCCATCACCAACAACGACAACGCGGTCACCATGCTTGACCTCAGCCGTTCTGGCAGCATGGTAGCCGGTTGCCATGACATCGGCCAGCGTCATAAATGATTTCATCATCCCTTCACTGTAGTCGGCTGGCTGACCAGGAATCTTGACCAGTGCCCAGTTGCCATAAGTAAACCGAATATATTCAGATTGAAAGCCATTGCTCCAGTTGGAATAGCCCTGGTGCTCATCACAGGTTCCGTCATAGCCAGCCAAACAGGCAGCACAATGTCCACAGCCATGCGTGAACGGCGCAATGACAAAATCACCTGGCTTGACCGTCGTAATTGCACTGCCAACTTCTTCAACGATGCCCAGCGCCTCATGACCGTCATTGATGGAGTTCTTCTCTTTTGCATCGCCTTGTGAATAGGACCACAGATCCGATCCACAAACACAGGTGCGAATCACGCGAATGATCACATCATCATCTGCCTGCAGCGTTGGCTTTGCAACTTCTTTGATTACCATTTTGCCAGGTTCTGCAAAGATTGCTGTTTTCATAATGGTTCCTCCTTTTTGGATCATCAACGCATCTAATCATCATTACAGGATTATCATATTCCTTAAAGTGTACTTTAAGTCAACCCCAAGCAAAACGACCCGCCTAATATTAGACGAGTCGTTTTAATTATAGTGCCTGCGTGGCAAATGAGCGGCTCTCCAAGGCCTTGAGCAGCGCGTTGACGGTATCCAGTGCCGTCAGCAGCGGAATATTATGCTCAATGGCCGTTTGCCGAATCACAAAGCCATCCGAAGCCTTTTCATAGTCATGCTCCATGGTATTGATAACCAGATCCACGTCATTGTTCTTTAACACGTCTAAAATGTTGGCCCGTTTGGTATCTGCTTCATGCAGCTTGCCAACCGTCGTAACGTGCAGACCGTTTTGCTTCAAGAAGTCCGCCGTGCCATCTGTCGCCAAAATCCGGTAGCCGATCTTGGCAAAGCGCTTGGCTAGTGGCAGAATTACTTCCTTGTCGCGGTCCTCAATCGTCAGCAGCACGTTGCCATAATCCGGCAGATGCATCTTGGCGCCTTCAAATGCTTTGTAAAGTGCCTTTTCAAACGTGTAGTCGCTGCCCATGACCTCACCAGTAGACTTCATCTCAGGCCCCAAGTAGCTGTCAACATCATCCAGCTTATTAAAGCTAAAGACGGGGGCCTTGACATGAATGGTCTTGGATTCTGGGTACAGTCCATCCTCATACCCCTGGCTGGCCAGCGACTCGCCTAAGATTACGCGAGTTGCTACTTGAGCCATTTCGATACCGGTAATCTTGCTTAAAAATGGAACCGTCCGGCTGGCCCGTGGATTAACTTCCAAGACATAGGCCTCATGGTTATGAATAATGAATTGAATGTTCATGATCCCAACGCACTTTAAGGCTACGCAGAGTTTCTTGGTAGCGGCCACGATCTGCTGCTTAATGTCGTCATCAAAGCTTTGAGGCGGATAAACAGCCATCGAATCCCCAGAGTGAACGCCGGCCCGCTCGATATGCTCCATGATCCCTGGCAAAAGCACTTCTTTGCCGTCACAGATGGCGTCAACCTCGCATTCACGCCCTTCCAGGTAGGCATCGACTAAAATTGGATGATCTTCAGCGGCTGGTGCGTTTTGGCTGAGATATTCATGCAGCTCTTTTTCGTTATATACGATCTCCATTGCCTTACCGCCTAAAACATAACTTGGCCGAACTAACACTGGGTAGCCAATCTCCTTGGCCGCTTTTAAGACGCCTACTCCAGTCGTGGCCGTTAAACCAATCGGCTGTTTCAACTGCAGATCCTTGATGACCTGATCAAAGACTTCCCGGTCCTCGGCAGCATCCAGATCCTTAACTGTGGTTCCCAGAATCTTGACGCCATGCTCAGCCAGGCCAGCTGCCAGATTAATCGCCGTCTGACCACCAAACTGAACGATGACACCCATTGGCTTTTCCAGATCAATTACATTTAAGACATCTTCTAGTGTCAACGGCTCAAAGTAAAGCTTGTCGGAAACCGAAAAGTCGGTAGAGACCGTCTCAGGATTGGAATTCATGACAATGGCCTCATAGCCCAAACGTTGAATCGCCTTGACACTGTGAACGGTCGCATAGTCAAACTCAACCCCCTGCCCGATCCGGATTGGACCCGAGCCAATTACCAGAACGGATGGCCGCTCACTTTTGACGCTTTCGTTTTCATGATCATAGGTACTGTAGAAATAAGGGGTCTGTGATTCAAACTCGGCTGCACACGTATCCACCATCTTGTAGACCGGTACGATGCCGTTTTGCAATCGCAGTTGCCGCACACTGTCGGCATCAGTCTGCCACAGATCGGCAATTGTTGGATCAGAAAAGCCGTATTGCTTGGCCGGTTTTAACGTTGCGGCATCGTTAGGATTTTCTTTGATCTGTTCTTCTAATTCAACGATGTGCTTAATGATATCCAAGAAATAGACCGTAATCTTGGTTAATTCATGCAGGTCCGCCAGACTGTAGCCACGCCGCAGCGCCTCAGCCAAATAAAAGATGCGATCGTCTTGAACATGTACCAGCTTATCTTCTAATTCGGTATCGGTTGCCTGCTGAGCCGCTTTTGAAAACAGGTCTTTTTGATCGATTTCCAAAGAACGAACGGCTTTTTGAAAGGCCTCTTCACAATTGCGCCCGCTTGCCATGACCTCGCCAGTGGCTTTCATTTGGCTGCCTAAGCGGCGATCGGCATGGGTAAACTTATCAAAGGGCCAGCGTGGGATCTTGCAGACTACGTAGTCTAAGGCCGGTTCAAATTCAGCAAACGTCGTCCCGGTAACCGGGTTTTTGATTTCATCTAAAGTCAGACCAACGGCAATCTTCGCAGCCATCTTGGCAATCGGATACCCAGTCGCCTTGGAGGCCAGGGCCGAGGAACGCGATACCCGCGGATTAACTTCGATTACGTTGTATTGATAGCTGTTGGGATCCAATGCCAGCTGAACGTTGCAGCCCCCCTCAATCTTAAGCGCCCGAATCAACTTGAGCGCGCAGTCACGCAGCATCTGATATTCACGGTCGGAAAGCGTCTGACAAGGTGCAAACACGATCGAATCGCCAGTGTGAATACCAACCGGATCAAAGTTTTCCATGCAGCAGACCACCATGGCATTGTCAGCGGCGTCACGCATTACCTCAAATTCGATTTCTTTATAGCCGGCAATCGATTTTTCAATCAAACACTGCGTTGCTGGTGACAAATCAAGGCCGTTGGCGGCAATGGCCTTTAATTCATCGTCATTATGGCACATGCCACCACCAGTGCCACCCATCGTAAACGCAGGCCGTACAATGACTGGATAGCCAATCTCATGAGCAAACTCAAGGGCCTCATCAACCGTGGCCACCGTCTTGGAGGCAGGCACGGGCTCGTTTAAACGCTGCATCAGCTCTTTGAATTTTTCCCGGTCCTCGGCCTCATCAATCGAATCCAACTTGGTACCCAGCATCTGAATGTTCAATTCATCCAAGATCCCCGTCTTGCCCAGCGCCACTGCCAGGTTCAAGCCGATCTGTCCCCCCAGCGTTGGCAAAATGGCATCGGGGTATTCCTGGCGAATGATGCGTGACACTGATTCGACTGTCAAAGGTTCAATATAAACATGATCAGCAATCTCGGTATCCGTCATGATCGTTGCCGGATTAGAGTTAACCAGTACCGTTTCATAGCCTTCCTCGCGCAATGCCATGCAGGCCTGGGTTCCTGAGTAGTCAAACTCGGCTGCCTGACCAATGATGATTGGACCAGAGCCGATTACCAAAATTTTATGAATATCTGTCCGTTTAGGCATTGGTGCGTGCTTCCTTTCGTTGATCTACCATACTGATAAAGTCGTCAAACAAACCGTCGGCATCATGCGGACCCGGGGCGGCATCTGGGTGAAACTGAACCGAGAATGCCGGATATTGACGATGCCGCAGTCCTTCAACGGTACCGTCGTTGATCTCGATATGCGTAATCATCAGCTTTTCTTTATCGATTGAAGCTGGATCAACCGCGTAACCATGATTCTGTGAAGTAAAGACGATCTGACCAGAGGCGATGTCTCTGACTGGATGATTGAATCCGCGGTGACCAAACTTCATCTTGTAGGTGCTGGCACCATTGGCCAAGGCAAAAATCTGATGTCCCATGCAGATACCAAAGACCGGCAGATGCTTTTCAATCTCAGCAACCATTTTGGCAGCCGCTGTCATTTCCTCGGGGTTGCCAGGGCCATTCGAAAGCAGCACGCCATCAGGATGCAGATTTAAAATCTCTTGAGCAGTTGTTGAATATGGCACCACGATCGTATTACAGTCTCGTTTTGCCAGTTCGCGCAAAATACTGTGCTTGGCCCCAAAGTCAACGACCACGATATTGCGCTTGGTCCCAGGATTAGGATAAAGCGTCTTGGTTGAGACTTGGCTGATAATGCCTTGGGTTGGGTTTTGCGTCTTTAATTCATCAATCAGGCTGGCTGCATTTTCGATTGAGTCGACGATTCGTCCTCGCAGCGTGCCGAAATGCCGCAGCTTGCGGACCAATTCACGTGTATCGATGCCCTGCAGTCCTGGAATGTTCATCTTTTCCAAAAAGCCCGGCAGAGTATCCTGCATGCGCCAGTTGCTTGGAATACGGGCTACTTGCCGACAGATGACGCCCTTGATCTGTGGCTGCAGCGATTCAAAATCGTCCAGCGTTACGCCATAGTTGCCGATCAGTGGATTGGTAAATACCAGGATCTGATTGGCATATGATTGATCGGTAATCGCTTCTTGATAACCAGTCATCCCCGTGGTGAAGACGACTTCGCCCGTGGTTTGAACATCGGCACCGAAGCCTTCGCCCTCATAGATTGAGCCATCCTCCATAATCAAATAACGTTTCATTGCAATCTCCCTTTTCTAAACGATCTCAATCAAGCCCGTGCCATTTCGTTTTGCTTGATTAAAACGACGCTGTCTTGACCATCAATCTCGCTTACATTAACCTTTACGCGCTCCTGCATGGACGTAGGAATGTTCTTGCCGACAAAGTCAGGTCGAATCGGCAGCTCACGATGTCCCCGATCCACCAGTACCGCCACCTGCACTCTTTGTGGCCGTCCCTGGTCCATAATGGCATCCAATGCTGCTCGTGTCGTGCGGCCGGTAAAGAATACGTCATCGACCAATACCACGCGCTGATCGTTGATGTCGGCACCCAGCTTTAGATCTTCATTGCTAACGGTCGGTCGTCGATCATCGCGATAGTTGGTAACGTCCAGCTCACCAACCGGTACCTGCACGTTTTCCAGTTTCTGCAGCTGATCGGCAATGCGGCGCGCCAAATAGACTCCCCGCGTCTTGATCCCAACCAGAACCAGATTCTGCGTACCCTTATTGCTTTCGACAATTTCGTAGGTGATTCGCGTTAAGGCCCGTTTCATGGCCATCGCATCATAAAATTCTTTCATTTCGCCAAACTCCTTACAAAATTTGTCCAATAAAAAAAGCACTGCCTCACGACTCGTGAACCAGTGCTCCAACATATTGTTTAAAAAACGCGACCAAACGTCGACCAAATTTAAACGATACTGCCTTGCTAGCCTCACGGGACTAAATTTAAAGGACATATAGATTGTTATTTAATTTAATGGATAGCTATGCGTTTGTCAAGCATATTTCTGAAATTAATGATTATTGTTTCAGAATCAAGCGCTTACATATTAATCCAAAAAAACGTTTTTTTAGACCTTATACGCTTAAATTTGACCATCTTTTTGCATTTGTCTTTGCTGATATTCTCATTTATTTAAATAAATTAAATCATTTTACTTTGATTGTTTAATGATTTTTATTCATTTTTTATACATCAGTAGATATTAAAAAAGCCCGATGCAATTTCGCATCAGACTTCTTGATTACTCGGTATAGTAAAGCAGACAGCAGGCACCTAGGCCCGTGTGCGTGGCAATAATTGGTACCGTTTCACGAACAACGATTGGCAGATCGGGGCAGATTGCCTGAACCTTTTCTTTTAAGCGCTCAACTTCGCTCATCCCCTCAACGTGTGAGATACCAACGCCTAAAACTTTAGGGCCATTTGCCATCTCATCTAAGATCTTGTCCCATTCCTTATGAATGGCTTTCATCCCGCGGCCTTTAGAAGCCACGTGAATCTCACCATCATAGACTTGGAGCATAACCTTAATATTCATAAAGCGCGACAGGGCGCCGGCAAATTTGCTGATTCGGCCACCCGCAACCAGGTTGTCGAGATTGTCGATTGCCAGATAAAGCTTACTCTTTTGAAAGACGTCTTTCATCTTGGCAATTGCATCAGCAACCGTTCCGCCATTCTCAATGACTTTAGCGGCTTCAATAATTTGAAACGCCATGCAGCGATCAGTAGTTTGACAATCATAAACCGTTACCTTGGTCTTGGTCATGTTGGCAGCCTGCTCCGCCGCATGAACCGTACCGCTGATTGAAGCCATCATCGTCACGCACAGCACCTCGCTGCCATCAGCTCCTGCCTGGTCAAAGGCATCAACGAACTTGCCAATCGGCGGCTGTGAAGTCTTAGGTAGCGACTTGGCATTTTTCATCATCGTTGGGAACTGATCATTGGTGATCGTTTCTCGTTCAACGTAAACCGTCCCGTCAATCATTACTGACAGCGGTACGATCGTAATATCATATTTCTTAATTTCTTCGTCGGTAAGGCCAGCTGAAGAGTCAGCCACAATTTTAATCTTTGACATGGAAATTACCCACTTCCTGATCAAGTTTGATATAATGTATCTAGTATCGAAAACTAGATACATTATTTTTAAGACTAAATACATTATAAACTTAGTCTACTGGGCTTGCAAACCGCCTTTATAATTAACTTTAGTATAGCAGAAATACCGGCTGATTTCACCGCCGAGCACTTTGCGAAAGGAGCCATCTGTTTTCAATGAAAAACTCAACATCACGTCACCAAACGCTTTTGATTGAGATTGCCAATGCCATTACGCACGGGGTTGGTGCCGCCTTAGCCATTGCCGGGCTGGTAATTTTGATCGTGCGCGCTGCCCATACCGGTAATCCAATGCGCATCGTTACCTTTTCGATCTACGGAGCCGCTTTGGTACTGTTCTTTTTGGCCTCAACGCTGTTTCACTCACTGATCTTCACACGTGCCAAACGCGTTTTTCAGATTCTGGACCATGATATGATCTATCTGGTGATCGCTGCCAGCTACACGCCTTATTGTCTGGTTGCCATTAAAGGCTGGCAGGGCTGGACGCTGTTTGGCATCATTTGGGCCATGGCTGCCTGCGGTATCGTCTATAAAAGCATCTGGTTTCAAAAGAAAAGCAAATGGTCAACGATTTTTTACGTGATTATGGGCTGGATGTGCGTACTGGCATTCTGGCCGCTGTGGCATGCATTGGGACCGGTTGGCTTTGGTCTGCTTTTGGCAGGCGGCATCACCTATACTCTGGGTGCTCTGCTCTATAGCATGCCAACGCGCTACACGCATCTGATCTGGCATCTTTTCGTTATGGTCGGCACGGTATTCATCTACTTTTCAATTTTGTTTTACGTTTAGTTCTTAACCCAGTGCTCAAAGCGACAGTCAGGAATCTTTTCTGGCTGATCGCTTTTTATTTTTTCAGTATCAACCAGGTGCCAAGCCTGATAGTCAATTTCCGGCATCTTGGTATCACCGCCAAAACGCTGCTCAACAACCGTGCGATAAAGATCCCCCGCCATTGGCAGCAAGTTTTGATAAATCTGCGCCCCACCGATAACAAAGCAGTGCTGATCTGCCAATCGATCATTGAGCAATTTCTGCAGCTCATCAACACTGTGAATTACCGTAATCCCAGAATCGTCAAGCTCTTGATGAGTCAAGACAATGTTTTCACGCTTGGGCAGCGGCCGGCCAATCGACTTAAACGTATTGGCTCCCATAATAACGGGATGATTGAGCGTAACGGCCTTAAAATGCTTCAGATCGGCTGGCAAATGCCATGGCATAGTACCATTTTTGCCGATATAGCCATCTGGATCCTGGGCCCAGATAAAGTCAAGCTGATTCATAAAAACACCTCTTAGACGGCTACTGGAGCCTTGATACCGGCCTCATGCTCATAGTTTTCCAGCTTGATGTCGGTCATTTCGTATTGATCAACCGGCTTAGGATCATCGGGCAAAATCAGTTTTGGTGCTGGATGTGGCGTCCGGGAAAGCTGTTCTTTGATCTGATCGATATGGTTGCTGTAGATGTGGGCATCCCCTAATGTGTGCACGAACTCGCCCACGCCCAGACCACACTCTTTGGCAATCATGTGGGTCAAAAGCGCGTAGCTGGCGATGTTGAACGGCACGCCCAAAAAGATGTCGGCACTGCGTTGATACAGCTGACAACTCAGCTTGCCGTCATTGACGTAGAACTGAAACATCGTGTGACAAGGTGGCAATGCCATGCTGTCAACATCTTCAGGATTCCAGGCCGAAACGATCATCCGCCGTGAATCCGGCGTCGTCTTGATCTGTTCAATGACTTTGGCAATCTGATCAATGTAATGTCCATCACTGGTCTTCCAATGGCGCCATTGTGAACCATAGACCAATCCTAAATCACCATATTTTTTAGCAAACTCGTTATCGTTTAAGATACGCTCACAAAAGGCATTCTTCTCAGCCAAATAAACCTTTTTAAATTCAGGATCCTTTAACCAGCGGTGACCGAAGTCCGTCATATCAGGGCCCTTGTATTCCGGACTTTCAACCCATTTTTTAAAGGCCCATTCATCCCAGATATGATTTTTATGCTGCAGCAGGAAGCGAATATTGGTATCACCGCGCAAAAACCACAACAACTCGCTTTTTACCAGGCCAAATGGAACAAACTTGGTGGTCAGAATCGGAAAGCCGGCGTTGAGGTCAAAATGCATCTGATAGCCAAATACTGAGCGCGTCCCCGTTCCTGTCCGGTCGCTTTTTTCGTGGCCATGTTCCAGCACATAGCGAGCCAGATCCAGGTACTGCTGCTCATTATCATTGATTGCCATGTCTTATCTTCCTTTCAATCATCAAATAAGTTTCATTCTAGCACATCACTGTGATAGGCGCGTCTATTTTACTATTCATCTACGAATTCGCTAAGATACTCCCAGCGTTCGGTCTTGTCTGCCAAGGCTTTTTGCACTTCATTCAATTCTTTTTGCAGCTCAGCCAACTTGGCATAGTTGTCACCATTTGCGGCCATTTTATTTTCGATTTGTTTTTGACGTTCGTCTAGCTGATCGATCTCTTCGTCAATATGGTCCCATTCCAGTTTTTCAGCATAGGTCAGTTTGGTCTTAGCCTTGTTTTCTTTAACAGGCTTAACGGCAGCTGCCGTTTTCTTAGCGGCTGCCTTGGCTGCGGATTTGGCCGCCTGAGCTGCCTGAGCATCGGCCTGGGCCTTTTTGAGATATTCTGTGTAATAGCCGCGATAGCGTTCAATCTTACCCTGACCATGGAAGATCAGCAGGTTGTCGGCTACCTTGTCCAAGAAGTAGCGGTCGTGAGAAACGGTAATGACCGTACCTGCAAAGTCGTCTAAATAGTCTTCCAAAACAGTCAGTGTGCCGATATCCAAATCATTGGTCGGTTCATCCAACAGCAGAACGTTTGGCTGCTGCATCAAGATCTTTAACAGATACAGCCGCCGTTTTTCACCACCAGAAAGCTTACGAATCAAGGTACCATGCATGAAGCGTGGGAACAAGAAACGCTCCAGCAGCTGCGTGACGTTGACGTGATTGCCATTTTTATCAACCACGTCATCGGCAACCTCGCTCAGATAACTGATCATGCGCTTGTCGTCATCAATGCCTTCCGTCTGCTGTGTATAGTATCCCAGCTTAACGGTCTCGCCAATCTTCAAAACGCCAGAATCAAGCTTGGTCCGACCCGCGATCACATTTAAAAGCGAGGTCTTGCCGGCACCATTTTCACCAGTAATGCCGATCCGATCGCCGGCTTGCACCAGCCAGTCAAAGTCGTTTAAGATTTCATGATTACCATACTTTAGATTGGCATGCTGCATTTCAATAACGTCTTTGCCCAATCGCTGCGAGCCTAGTTCAATTGAGATATCCTCATCGACTTTCAGCTTGCCCAGATTGTCCTTGAGCTCGTTAAAACGATTAATGCGTCCTTTTTGCTTGGTTGAGCGAGCCTTGGCACCATGCCGCATCCAGGCCAGTTCTTTTTTGTAAAGGGCCTGCCGCTTACGCTCGCCTTCCTGCGCTAATTCAACCCGTGTCGCTTTTTGAGCCACAAAATCTTGATAGTTGCCGTCATAATGATAAAGTTTGCCAAACGACAGCTCCCAGATATGATTGGCAACCTGATCCAAAAAGTAACGGTCATGCGTAACGACCAGCACGGCCCCGCGATAGCTGGCCAGATAGTCTTGCAGCCACATGATTGAATCAATATCCAAGTGGTTGGTTGGCTCATCCAGCATCAAAAGATCCGGTTCTTGAATCAAAACCTGAGCCAAGCCGACTCGCTTACGCTGACCACCGGAGAGTTCTTTGATCTTTTGATTGGCATCATTGATCTTCAGCTGCGTCAAAATCGTCTTAACGCGACTGTCGGCTTCCCAGGCATCTTCTTGATCCATGGCTGCCTGCATCTTGGTAAAACGATCACTGAGTTTGGAATCTTCGGGATGCGCACTGAAGTCCAGCAAGGCCTTTTCATATTGACGAATCGTTTGAAAGACCGGTTGGCCGCCTGCAAACACGGCATCCATAATTGTCTTTTCCTCGTCTAAGTCAGGCTGTTGCTTTAAATATCCAATCGAATAATCGCTGGGCTTGATGATCTCGCCTGATTCAGCGTTGACTGCCCCACTGATAACGTTTAATAGCGAGGTTTTACCGCTGCCGTTGGTACCGATCAATCCAATCCGATCCTGTTCGTTGATAATAAACGAAACGTCTTTAAACAGCGTTTTTTCGCCATACGTGCTGGTTAGATTTTCAGCTCTTAATGTTTTCATTAATCTTCCTCTTTTGCTAATTGTGCAGCTGCCGCCAACAAAGCATTTTGATCATTGGGCAGACTGCGATCCAAGACCCGCTGCTGCAATTCATGCAAAATCTGCCCCATCTTTGGCCCAGGCTTGACATGCGCCAGTTTGATCAGCTGACCGCCATTAACTGCCAGCTCTTTTGTACTTTTAATCGGCAAAGCCTGATAGCGATCGCGCAAATCAAGTTCTTCTAGGCTGTGGCCAAACATTGCCGCCACGCGATTGGCACTGAGCAGCAGTCGGTCGCCAGTATCAAACAAGAGCTTGGGCGTCAATTGATCGTTTAAGATTGCTTGGACGGCTGGTACGATTTTTTGGACGTCGCTGATCAGATCATTGGATGTCTTCCAAGCCTTTAAAAATGCATTGCGCTGGGGATGATCAAACCGCATGACCTGCATCAGCACTGCCCAGGCTTCGGCTTCGGTTTTCAGATGCCATTGCTTAAGGTCCAAAAGCTGCTCCAGAGCCGTTTTTTGATCGGCCAATCTTGGACAGTAGCGGTATAGATCAGTAACGAGCAGGTCCTTGAGGCCAGCGGTTGGATTTTGACCAAGCAAAAGCTTCTCAAATTCAACGCGAATCCGTTCAATGGCAATCTTTTCTAGAAGCGGTGCATTTTCTTGAATGCCTTGTCTGGTCTTTTCATCAATCTGAAAGTCAAGCTTGCTGGCAAAGCGGACCGCCCGCATCATGCGCAGCGCGTCTTCATGAAAGCGTTCGGCTGGCTCACCGACTGCCTTGATCAAGTGCCGTTTTAAGTCGCCTAGGCCATCAAACAAATCGATGACCTCACCGTTTTCCTTCAATGCCAAAGCATTAATCGTAAAATCACGCCGCCTTAGATCCTCAGCCAGCGAGCGAACGAACGTAACTGAATCGGGACGCCGAAAGTCCTGGTAGCCTGATTCAGTTCGAAAAGTGGTGGTCTCATAGCCAACGCCATGATCCAAAATCATAACCGTACCATGCTCAATACCGGTATCGACCGTACGGGTAAAAATCTGCTTGATTTCAGCAGGATAGGCACTGGTGGCAATATCAATGTCGTGAATCTCATCACCCAAGATCGTATCACGTACGCAGCCACCGACAAAATATGCCTCAAAACCGGCCTGCTCAATGCGCTGTAAAATTGGACGCGCAGGTTCAAAGATGGCCGGTAGTTTCTCGATTTTCACGGATATCATTTCCTTATTGCGTGGATTTGGTTGTCATAACCAGTCCTAACTATTTTAGCAAACTTTAGAGAAGTCGAAAACGAGAACTACGATTTACTATTGATCGGCATTAAACAATACGATAATCCAAATAATAATTGATCAGCCTATCGTGAACCTCAGCCAGATAAATGTCAGGCAATTCTAAGTTTGATTGCTTGCTTTGCGTTTGGTTTGGCGTTATTGTTAAGGTAAATCAATACTGCTTAATTCAAATCAGAAAGGAGCTTACTTTTGGATCAATACCCTTACCAAGCGGCGTTTCATCGTGAATTAAAAGCTAGAGGCCGGGCACCGATGACCATTGATGCCTATGATGCCACACTGCGGCAACTGTTCAACTATTTGGAAGATCAGCGCCCTGGCTATGCCCATGATCCAAGCGCCAAAAACGTTACCGAAACCGACGTCCGGGCCTATCTGAACTGGCTGCGTGATGAGCAAGACATTACGCTGGCAACTTTTAACAAGGTCCTTTCCCAGCTCAGTCGCTATTTCCGCTTTTTGTTTACGCATCAATTAATCGATACCTACCCTACGCTGACCATTCACGGCAAGGCCACCAAGCCCAATCAGCATCTTTCAACTAAGTGGCTGCTTAAATTAGACGATATTTTGGCTGATGATCAGATTCAATACTTTACCCGCGCCGTTTTGTTTTTAAGCAGTCGCGGTTATACGGTCAGCGAGTTTTTGCAGCCGGGCTTTGGCGATGTCTGGCGCAGTCTCCAGCCGAAAAACGAGGCTGAAAAACGATTTATGACGGCATTTGATGAATATATCGCTCCCATCCAGCAGCTGCAGCACTGTCAGGATATTTTTTTAAAGCAGCGACTCAACCGTGAGCATCCCTGGATCAGCAATGCCGGATTGTTCAAATACCTCAAAGCCGATGAGGAATATCTGGGCATCCGCTTGGCACCCAAGTATCTGCATCAAAGCTATATTCTTTATCAGCTTGCCCAGCATCGCAATGCTACGCCCCAAGAGCTGCAGACCATGCTGAGGCTGAATCCACAATCACTGCTCTACTATCAGCGCCTGCTGCTGCAGATCAAATAAACTTTCCAATCAAAAGAGAGTGAGAAAAAACTCCGAAAATCAGCTTGCAACCGATTTTCGGAGTTTGTCTTCGAACCTCCGCAAGGATGGCTAGGTAGTTCAAATACTGATTTATCAGTGTTTGAACTACCAGCCAGCTACTGTGCTGAGGCATTATTATCCATAGAGGTTGAGTTAATTCCCAGCCTCTTTTCAATTACTGCAGCTGTGCATTTTTGACTGGCTGAATCAAAACATTTCTTGATCCAAGCGCTCCTGCATTTCACTGTCGGTAGGATTAAGCCGCACATAATGCTCCAGTTCGTCGATCATTAAGTCGCGCTGACCGGTTTCTTGATAAAAACTGATGAGATTCTTTAAGAAAGCCAGATTCTCATTGTAGCTTGACATCGCCGCTTGGTAGCATTGCCCTGCTAAATCGTATTTCTCCAATGCCTGATATGATACTGCCAGATTCCAGTAGAGCTGCGGATCAACCTCATCATCTTTGATCAGCGGTGCAATCAATTCAACGTTTGCCTGATGCTCACCTTGTTTAACCAACAGATTGCTGTATTCCAAAGTAATCGTCAGATTGTCTGGATCCAGCTCATGGGCTTTTTGCAGATACTTTTGCATCAGTTTGAGATCGTCAACGTGACTGGCCATTTTGGCAGCCAATTCAAAGAGATGCTCGTTGTACTGATCCACGCCGAGTCCTTCTTGAACAGTCTTTAAAGCAGCCTCATACTGCTGCGTCTGCTCATAGGATCGTGCCAATGCTGGATAGGCCGAGGCATACTGATCATCATCTTTGATCAGATCGGTCAGCGTTTGAATCGCATCCTTGTACTCACCCAATTCGAGCTGTGTCAGCCCGGTCTGAAAACGGACGTCGCTGGTCTGATACTCGGGCGCTACTTGTTTGAGATAGCCCAGTGCCTGCTCATAGTGACCGCTTTGAGCATAGGCCATCCCCAGCCGTGCCGCGATATCAACTTTGGCAAATTCAACGGCCCCGGTTTGAATCAAGGCAAAGTAAAATGGAATTGCCTTGTCAAACTGACCAACCAGATAATAAAACTCACCCATGGCAAACAAAACGGCCGGTTCTTCAGGAGCTGCCTGATAAGCCTGTTTGAGCTTGGTCTCAGTTACTTCAAACTGTCCCTCGGTTTGATAAAGATCAGCTGCCACCAATAATGCCTGGACATAGGCTGGTGAGTCCGGCGCAATCTGTGTTAAATAGGCCAGCGCCTCATCGTTGTGACCATTGTCGATGGCAATCTCGGCCAAAGACGTTCGCAATTCATCTTCATCTGGATAGCGCTCCAAAAGCTTCAGATAAGCGCGGCGAGCTTGGGGCATCAATCCCAGTGCATAAAGCTGCTCCGCCAAATTGTACAAAATCTCATCATCGTCTTTGCGTAAGGCCCAGGTGAATTCTTTTTGGGCGGTTTCCATATCGCCATCTTCAATTGCCTGGAGACATTTTTCGGAAAAAGTCACGCTATTTCCCCCTTAATTAATCATGCTTATTTAGTTTAACATAAAATCAGCATCAATCCCTTGTCAAAGCATCGTTGGACCAACTCGACGGTCTAATCTTAGTAATGTTATCCATGATTAAAACGTCATCAAGATTTTGGCAACCGACCCGGCATTGCGTTTCAATTGGTATCATTGCTTTATTATTGCTGTCGCCAGTGCTCACATTCGGCGCGGCGATCTAAAACTACGGCTGACATAAAAAGCGACGACCGTCAAAAACGATCGTCGCTTCATTTTTTTACCGTCGTTAATTACTTAACGGCGTCCTTCAAAGCTTTGCCCGGCTTGAATGCTGGAACCTTGCTTGCAGGGATTTCAATTTCTTGTCCAGTTTGTGGGTTGCGGCCTTTGCGTGCGGCACGTTGCCGTACTTCAAAGTTACCAAAACCGATTAATTGAACCTTTTCACCCTTGGCCAGAGATGCTTGGATGGAACTGAAGACAGCGTCTACAGCAGCCGTAGCATCCTTCTTCGTCAGACCAGTTGCCGTAGCAACGTCGCTAACCAGTTGTGCTTTGTTTGCCATGTGTTTCACCTCCCACCATTGACGATGGAAATTTCCCCGTCATAGGATCAGTTAATTTTGAGTGGTCCAAAATTAACGAAACAATAACGTTTCACGCATCATTTCAAAAACTAGATTAGCATAGTGAAACTGCGCTGACAAGCGGTTTATAGGACTTTTTAAATGAAAATTCAATGAAACGCTGATTTGCGAACGTTATCATGTTCATATGCCTCTTTTGATCGCTTCGGCTGCCAAAAAATGACTTAAAGTCCCTTTTCACTAAAGCTGGTCCGGCTTGATTTTTGATGCAAAAAACATCATTATGCTATTTACGCTTACGTTTAATCAAATGAATCGGCGTTCCTGAGAAATCAAATGCTTGACGAATCTGGTTTTCCAGATAACGCGCATATGAGAAGTGCATCAGATCCGGATCGTTGACAAAAATAACAAACGTTGGCGGTTCAATCGCCACCTGGGTTGCATAGTAGACGCGCAGCCGCCGACCATTCGTACTTGGCGTTGGGTTGGCTGCAATGGCATCCATGATTACATCGTTAAGTACGGATGACTGAATACGACGCCGGCTGTGATCGTAGACCTCCTCAATCATCTTAGGCAATTTGAGCAGCCGTTGCCGCGTCTTAGCGGAAACAAAGATGATTGGGGCATAGCTAAGGTATTGGAATTCTTGACGAATCAGGTTGGTAAAGTCGGTCATCGTACGTTGATCACGGTCAGGAATCGTATCCCACTTGTTGACTACGATGATGATCCCCTTGCCAGCTTCATGAGCATACCCAGCAATGTGCTTGTCCAGCTCGCGAATCCCCTCTTCGGCATTCAAAACGACCAGCACGACATCACTGCCGTCAATCGCCCGCATCGAACGCATCAGAGCATATCGTTCGGTATTTTCATAGAGCTTGCCTTTTTTCTTGATTCCGGCCGTATCGACCATCGTAAATTCACGGCCATCCGCCTTAAAATGCGTATCAATGGCATCACGCGTTGTCCCAGCAATATTGGATACAATAACTCGATCCTCACCCAGCATGGCATTGACGATCGAAGACTTGCCAACGTTGGGCCGGCCAATCAAACTAAAGTGAATCGTGTCGTCTTCATCGTTAGCGGCATTTTCAGGGAAGTTTTTGATGACGGCATCCAACAAATCCCCAACGCCGACTCCATGCACGCTGGAAACTGGATATGGTTCGCCCAGGCCCAGTGAATAAAAGTCATACACATCGGAACGTCGCTCTGGGTTGTCGACCTTATTGACCGCCAAAACAACTGGCTTGTCAGACCGGTACAGAATTTGAGCAACCTGCTCATCGGCATCGGTAACGCCGCTACGCACGTCGACCACCATTACGATAACATCAGCCTCGTCAATCGCCACTTCGGCCTGCTCTCTAATCTGAGTCGACAACGGTTGATCGGACATCTCAATCCCACCAGTATCGATCAGACTAAAATGCTTGCCCAGCCATTCACCATGCGCATAGATCCGGTCGCGCGTCACACCTGGCGTATCCTCAACGATTGAGATTCGTTCGCCGGCAATTCGATTAAACAGCGTAGATTTACCAACGTTGGGGCGACCAACGATGGCTACGATTGGATTTGCCATAAATCGGCACCTTCTTTCTAATTAGATTTATTTTGATTGATCTCAGATATTTTAGCGTTCCCTTCAACTGATTGCCAAAGGGCCCTAACGAAAAAACAAAGCTGGGAAAAATCCCAGCTTTGCTCTTAACGCAATGTTAAATTACTTGCGAGCGTTCTTCAGTTCGTCACCGATCAGATCGCCCAGCGTAAAGCCGTTTTCTTCTTCTGGCATGTTGGCCTTGTAGTCGTTGTTACGACGACGAGGACGACGGTTGCCGCCACGGTGGCCTTCGTTGTTGTCAGAACCAGCTGGCTTTTCTTCCAGTGCCTTGATGGACAGACCAAGACGTTGGTGTTCAGGGTCAACGTTCAGAACCTTAACCTTGACTTCTTCGCCTGGCTTCAGAACATCAGCTGGCGTAGCAATGTGCTTGTGGGAGATTTGGGAAATGTGTACCAAACCTTCAACGCCAGGGAATACTTCAACAAAAGCACCAAAGCTGGTCAGGCGCTTAACAGTACCAGTCAGAACTGCGCCAACTGGAGCCTTGTCTTGAATGTCATCCCATGGTCCAGGCAGCGTTTGCTTGATGGACAGGGAAATACGTTCGCGTTCTGGTTCAACGCTCAGAACCTTAACCTTAACGTCTTGGCCAACTTCCAGAACGTCAGATGGCTTGTCAACGTGGTCGTAGGAAATTTCAGAAACGTGAACCAGACCGTCTACGCCACCAAGGTCGATGAAGGCACCAAAGTTGGTCATCCGAGCTACCTTACCTTCGACAACGTCGCCAGGTTGCAGTTCAGAGAAGACCTTCTTAGCAGCTTCTTCGTGTTGAGCTTGAACGATTTCCTTGTGAGAAAGAATCAGGCGATTGTCGCTTGGTTCGATTTCAACAATCTTGAATTCAAGTTCTTGACCTTTGAATTGGTTCAAGTCTTCAACGTAGTGGTCAGTAATCATTGAGGCAGGTACGAAACCACGAACGCCGGCATCTACAACCAGACCACCCTTAACAGCTTGGGTAACCTTAGCCGTGATCGTTTCACCAGCTTCGAATTTCTTTTCCAGATCGTCCCATACCTTCATGGCTTCCAAGCGCCGGTGTGAAAGCAGGTAACTGCCGTTTTCCTTGTCGCTGCCAATCTTGGAGATGACAACCAGGTCCAGTTCGTCGCCGACCTTCACAACCGTGTTGATGTCTTCAACGGGCTTGGAAGACAGTTGGTTAGCCGGGACAACCCCTTCAACACCTGAGTCTTCAATACCAACGATCGCTTGACGATCATCAATTTGCAGTACCTTGCCCTTAACAACATCGCCAACCTTAACTTCTTTGATGCTGTCGAGCGCTTCTAACATCGCGTCTTTGTTTTCGTTTTCAGCCATTAAAAAAAATCCTCCTTGCAACAATCAACTCTAGGCACTATTTTACTAGAGTTGAACCAAGTTTACCAGTGTTTAGAATTAATTGTCCTGGTTTTTTTTGATCAGTGCGCTGATTTCATCAACTACCTGATCAATCGTTAAGCTCGTCGTATCAATTAAAATCGCATCTTTGGCCTGGGTCAGCGGCGAGACTTTGCGCGTAGAATCTTTTTGATCCCGCAGCTTGATGGCTGCTTCCAGTTCAGCCAATGATTGCGTAGCTAAGCCTTTTTGCAGGTTTTCTTCATAACGACGCCGTGCCCGCTCATGAGCACTGGCAACCAAAAATACCTTGACCTGCGCATTAGGGAGCACCGTTGTTCCAATGTCACGGCCGTCCATTACGATACCACCAGCCTGCGCGATTTGACGCTGCTGTTCAACCATTTGCTCGCGAACCTCAGGAATCGCGGCTACTGCCGAAACGTTGGCTGCAATTTGTTCAGTGCGGATGTCTTTGGTGACTTCATGACCGTCAACGAACACGCGCTGATCCGGCTCACCAGGTTCAAACGTAATCTTGATCTGGCGAGCCAGCTCAATAACGTCCTTGGTATCACTGACGGCAATCCCATTTTTCAATGCCGCCCACGTTACTGACCGATACATGGCACCCGTATCACAGTAAACATAGCCAAATCGCTTGGCAATGATTTTGGCAACCGTGCTTTTGCCCGATGAAGCTGGACCATCAATGGCCACTTGCAATCCTTTTTCCATAAAAATTCAAATTCCCCTTTTATTTGACCCGCAGCCGCTGGCCTGGATGCAGCGGTGCATTGGGTGATATTTTGTTGAGACTGGCCAGTTCCGCAACCGTCAGTCCATTATTAGCCGCCACGCGATAGATACCCTGTCCTGATTCAACCGTGGCATACTTAGCACCACTTTGACTGGTTGATGAGGTACTGGCAGCCGTACTTGACGTTGAGCTGCTCTGAGTACTGGTAATGCTGGTTGGCTCAGCCTCATTCTCGCTGCTTTTGGCCTGCGACTTGGCAGAGGCTGTCTTGGACTGGGATTTAGCTTTTGTTTTAGACTTCGCGTGGCTGGACGCTTTTTTTACCTTGCTCGATGTGGCTTGAGCAACCTTTTCCGTTTGCTGCGGATGATTGAAGGACTGCTCATGATGTACCCAATAAATGATTGGGGTTGCTGCCAAAATCACGATTAAAACGATCAGAATCGTCGTGATTCGTGAATTATGCGAGCTTTGCTTACGATGGGCCGTACGCGACAGGTGACCGGAATCATCAAGATCTTGATTGTCCTCAAAGGTCTTGTCCCAAAGCTTACCGGCCTCCTGACGATGGTCCTCACGTCGTTCACTCATTAACGAACGCTCCTTTATATTTCAGTGATTGAATCGATTGTAGCGCAAAAAAGCCATGCCTGTCTAGCCAGATTTCGATTCCTTGGCAAACAGAATTCGCAGCTGCTTTTGCCAGTCCCATTGATCAGCGATAACTAGAGCTGGGGGAGTTGGTAGTTTGAGATCACTCAGCTGCCAGTCATTTTGATGACAATCACAGCAAACATTTTCTTCAACCGGCCGTTCACCAAAATAACGCATGATCTTGGCCCGCCGGCACCGTGTTTCATTAACGTAGTCAAGCATTGCCCCTAACTGCCGCTCTGTAAGCTGGCTTCTTTTTTTAAGCATGGTGTAAAGCTTTGCATAAGCCCAGCCATGCGCTAGATAAAACTCGATCAGTTCAGCCTGTGGGCCCAGTGCCTGACTTGGCAGCTCATGTTTTTGCACCTTTTCAACGACTATCTGATTGGGCAGCTCAATTTGGCTAAGCTGTCTTGGGATCTGTTCATCACCAGGTGCATACATCAGCAAGGCCAGCGCCGGTTTTTGATTACGGCCGGCGCGCCCAATTTCTTGAACGTAGCTTTCCAGACTGCCCGGCAAATGATAATGAATGACATAGCGAATATCATCCTTATCAATACCCATCCCAAACGCACTGGTGGCACAGACAATCTGCAGCTGGCCATGCATGAACTGTTGTTGTATGCGAAACCGATCGATTGCCGAGATGCCAGCGTGATATGCCGCAACCCCAAATCCAGTTGCTGCTGCCAGCTCACCAGCCAGTTCATTAGCTAAGCGGCGGCTGGAAAAGTAGACGATCCCACCACCACCCAGCTGATGCAGCCACTGAGACAGATGCTTGCGCTTTTCTTGATCGTTGGCTACCCGATCGACTGCCAAAAAGATGTTGGGACGATTGACCGAACGAATTACTTTTTTGACCCGTTCGTAATTAAGATCCATCTTTTGTAAAATATCAGCTTGAACGCGTGGCGTCGCCGTGGCCGTTAACAACAGGATCGGTGGATTTTGCAGTTCTTTTTTAATATTTTTGAGCAATAGGTACTCAGGACGAAAATCCGGCCCCCATTGTGAAATACAGTGTGCTTCGTCAATTACCAACAGACTGATCTGACAATTTCTTAGCGCTTGTTTAATCGGCGGCTGAGCCAAAATCTCTGGTGAAGCAAAAATAAAGCGATAGCTGCGCAGATTCTTTAAGACCTGCTGCCTTGATCGGCCAGTCAATGTGGCATTCAGCATCACAACGCTGCGCTCACCTCGCTGACGCAACCGATCAACTTGATCCTGCATTAAAGAGATCAGCGGCGAAACGATCAAGACGCTGCCAGCCATTAAATAACCCGGTAGTTGATAAAGCAGCGTCTTACCCGCGCCGGTTGGCAGTACTGCCAGGACGTCTTCTCGCTTTAAGACGGCCTCAATTGTCTCTTTTTGACCAGGTCGAAATTCGTCAAAGCCAAATCGCTGCTTGAGTGTTTGATAAAGTATATCTTCATTCATCATTTTGGCCCCCTTTGATAATCTGGAAAAGCCGATACTCAAAAAAGGCCTGCTCATTTTGGGCTTTGTCAGCTACGGTTAATGGCTCAGCAACCGGTGGCATAAACGTCCAGTCAGCCGGTACGCCATGATAGCGTTCAGTCAGTTGCCGAACCTGTTTGGGATCAATCAAACGCTTAAGATCGATTAAACGTGGCATAAAGATCGCTGCTTCCAAGATGTGTTCACGAATCGTTCCCAGTTTTAGCCGCCTTTTTTGACTGATCCGATCAATAGACATCCCCTGCTCAAACATTTGCAGCGTTACTGCAGCGCTATGATTAAGCGGCGTTTCATGCAGGCGATCAGCCAATAATTGATTCATTAAGCTGCCAGGCTGATTGAGTGCCAGATAGCCAATTCCCAGCCAGATATCGCGCTCCATAACCATAATCTCATCAGTCGAAGCATCCAGGGCCAAAGCTGCCTGGTCAAGCGTCCAACCCGTTGCTTGATAACCAGGTAAGGAAAAAACCAGCAGTTTGGCCAGCCTTTCATCCAGCTTGGCCAGATTAAAAGCCGCCTGCTGTAGTTCTTGATCCCAATTATCGATGATTTGAACCCGGTTTTTATAAAACCACTGGCGGACAAAGTAAAGCTCGGCCGGTGCCAGATTCAATGGAACATAATGGTTCTGGTGGTAGGCAAATTGACTGACCGCTTGCGTTGCCAATAAGACGCGCGGAGCCAGCTGATCAGTTCTGCCCAGCCAAAACCAGTCACCGAGCCGCGGCTGATAATGCGTCTTTAAAAATTTTTCTTTTTCAGCAATGCCATTGGGGGTGAGCCAAGCCAGCTGATCGTCTACTTTGACCAAGCCTGCCTGTTTCATTTGAGCGAGCCATTGTTCAAAGTCATTGACCGTCAGTCTCGGAGCAGCTCCCAGCCACTTTAAAATACCGTATTCGCGTGCCCAAAACAATGTTGCCACCGTCCGCTTGTTTTTGACGGTATTGCGCAGGACCGCCGTTCTTCTGGGCTGATCGGTCAGCATTTCAATAAAATAGCTCTTCATTGTTTCACCCCCTCAAGATACTATATGCTAATTTTACGAAATTTCATCAAACAAAAAAAGACTGCCACCGTCTTATCCACATGCCAATTAAAATTGGTCTTGGATCCTCCGTTAGCAGTCGTCTGGTTAATGTTACATTTGATGCTTAGCCAGCCAATTGGACAGGCGCATTGCCAAAAGCGAGGAGACCCCGCCAACCAAAAGTCCTTTGATAAGGTTAAAAGGTACTACACCCAATGCCACCAAAGAAGCGATCGGCATCGTTGGCTTCCAGCCCCAAATCTTCATGTAAAGCGGCGTCAGAACCCACAGATTAAGTAAAGACATTACAACCGTCAAAACCAGCGTCCCGGATACGGTTCCCAGCAAGTAGCGACGTGCCGGCTTCAGCGAGGCCTTCTTAGCTGCCCAGGCAAATGGCAGCATCAAGGCCAAAGAAGAAATAAAGTCACTGCCGACCCCCAGCAGCTCACCAATCGAAAAGCCGTAGACCAATGCATGAATCAAGCACTTGATGGCTGCGATAATGATGCCGCCAACTGGACCATAGATCAGCGTTCCCAGCAATACGGGTACGTCAGAAAAGTCCAGCTTTAGATAAGTGGCAACCGGAACGATTGGAAACTCCAGCATCATCAATACAAATGCCAGTGCGCTCAAGCAGGCGATCCCAGCCAGGCGCTGGATACGGATACGAGAAACTGTCATGATTAAAACCTCCTAAAATTGAAGGTCATCTCCGGGGCTGCTCGCCCAACGAAAAAAGCCGCTGATGAAAACGGTTCATCAGCGGCTGTCATTGATTTCGTATAAGCGAAAATCTTCTATATACCAGACTATACTGTCGGCACCTGGAATTACGCCAGGTTCCACCGATAACCAATCTGTCATCGGGTTGCGGGCTTTTACCGCCGGTCGGGAATCACACCCTGCCTTGAAGATAAACCTATTATTAAATTAATTTCATGAACGATTACACTATAGCATAAGCAAACTTTTTCTTCAATTTGATGCTTATAGTTTTTTTAAGGCATTGATCTCATCCATCTTCAGCTCACGCCATTGACCGCCTGGCAGTCCCTTTAGATTTAGAATGCCATCACTTTCCCGCGTCAGTTTTTGAACCGGGTGACCGACCGCCTTAAACATCTTTTTAACCTGGTGATAGCGGCCTTCGTGAATCGTCAGCCGCACGACCGAGACACGATGTTCCTTGTCAACTTTAAGCAGCTTGGGTTTGGCCTCTTTGGTCTTTTTACCATCGATCATCACGCCATGACGCAGCTGTTCCAGATCATGGTTGGAAATCAAGCCCTTAACCTTGGCAACGTAGGTCTTTTCAATCTCAAACTTAGGATGCATAAGCTTGTTGGCCAGTGCGCCATCATTGGTCAGCAGCAAAACGCCCGTCGTATCGTAATCCAGTCGTCCAACCGGATAAATACGCGAGGTTACGCCGCCGTCTTTTAAAATATCGACCACGGTGCGGCGACCATGCTCATCATTAGCTGACGTGATAACACCCCGCGGCTTATTGAGCAGGTAGTATTCCGGCTGCTCACGCTCTAGTGGAACGCCGTCAACCGTTACCTGATCACTGGAGCTGACCTTGGTGCCCAGTTCGGTAACCAGCTTGCCATTGACCTTGACGTGGCCTTGAGCAATCAGTTTCTCCGAGGCTCGTCGACTGGCCACGCCGGCCTCAGCCATTGCTTTTTGGAGTCTTTCCATCTTCATTTTCTGATATTTCCTTTCTCATTTGTCGCGACTGCAGTGCCCGCAAGAAGATATCGCCATCCAAGTCTTCTGGCTGCAGATTTTTGTCTAGAGCCGGCAGCTCATCCAATGTCGTCAAACCAAAGTAGTCCAAAAAAGCCGGCGTCGTAACATATAAAAACGGACGTCCTGGAACTGCCAGGCGACCGTGCGTCTCAACCAAGCCTCGCGCCGTCAGCTTTTGAAGCGATCCAGAGCTTTGTACGCCGCGAATCTCATCAATTTCAAGACGCGTCAATGGCTGCTTATAAGCAACGATGGCCAATACCTCCAGCAACGTTTGGGTAAGCGGTGTTGTCAGCGGCTCTTCAAAGTAGTGCTGCATAACGTCGGCCAATTGGGCCTTGGTTGCCAATCGATAGACCGAGTCGCTGTCCAAAAGCGTTAAGGCACTGTTTTCATCTTGCTGATATTTTTCTTTTAACTGCGCAATCATCTCCAGAACTGCCGGTTTCAAATATCCCGTAACCTTAGACAGATCTCCCAGCGAAATGCCTTCATCGCCACTGATAAACAGCAGACCTTCAATTTCAGCTAATGGGTTCAAGCTTAATCTTCCTCACTTATTTTTCCAGGCGTCAAAATCAATGGTGCAAACCGGGCCGCTTGATGCAAAACGACGCGGCGATGTTTAGCCAGTTCCAGGACTGCCAAAAAAGTCGTCACTAAATTATCACGCGTTTTTAGATCCTCAAACAGTTCCTCAAAAGCAACTGCTCCTTGTCTGACTCGCTGCATGACAAACTGAATTCGCTCTTCAACGGTCGTCTTTTCTGGCGCCACGGTAGCCGTTTCGGGCTCAAGTGCCTGGTGTCGTTTCAAAACCTGCTCAAAAGCTTCTTTGAGCTGTTCGAGCGTTGTCCCAGGTGCCGTTTGAGAGTGAATAAATTCCGCTGGCACCGCCATCGCTGTACGCGTAAACTCTTTTTGCCGAAAAGCCTCTTTATCCTTGAGCTTTTCAGCAGCCTGTTTGTAGCGTTGATATTCCAGCAGCTGTTCAACCAGCTCTTCACGTGGATCCTCTTCAATTGGTTCCTCATCTTCTGGTACGGACGGCTTAGGCAAAAGCATCTGGCTCTTAATCGCCATTAAAGTTGCTGCCATGACGAAATACTCACCGGCAACCTCTAGTTGATGCTGCTGCATCTGACGCAGATATTGCATGTATTGTCCCGTAATCTCAGCAATCTGAATGTCATAGATATCCATTTCAGACTGACGAATCAAATGCAGCAATAGATCAAGTGGGCCCTCAAAATCCGCAAGCTTGATGTTGGGCTGGTATGGGTGCTGCAGCAGCTGATTTTCATTGTTTTTCATTCGTTTTCTCCCAATTTGTAATCAAAGGCTGCGTAGCCATGGTTCCCATCAAGCGCCGATTGGCATACTTTTGGTGCAGCGCCGTTAAAAAGGCATAGACGTTTTTGCCTGAACGCTCGCTGGGCAGAAACGAAATTCGGCGAATCAAAACATACTCTGGTCCCAGTTCGATAATGGCCGCACCGCTGAAGTCGCCATCCTCATCATTTTGCCACAGATAAATCGGGTTGCCGACCCCCAGTGACCAATCCACTTCCTCAGCCACGCGATCATAATCATGCAGGCTGGGAATAAATGACAAAATACCCAGAATGATTTTACGATAGTCCTTGCGATATGGCACCAGCATAATTATTCCACCTCGTTTATTGATTGGGGATGATACTGCCGATACTGAGCAGCCAGGTGAACGTCATCGCTTGGTGCATAGCGTTCCGTCGTACTCAGCGACTGATGACCAAGCATTATTTGAACGGCCCTGAGATCGGCCCCATTGACCAGCATTTCGTGGGCAAAAGTGGCCCTTAAGACATCCGGCGTTACGTCCAATTCCAATTCAGCCCGGCTGCCGGCTGAGCGCAATTTTTGCCAGATTGCTTGACGAGTCAAGGACTGACCCCGATTGTTCAAGAAGAAAACGTCGGTGTCATCACGCATCAGTTTAAAACGAGACTCATCAGCATAGCGCTTGAGCCATTTCGTGCATTCATCACTGATTGGCACGACCCTGGTGCGTCCTGATCGATCATGCGGCATAACCAGCTGTGCATTTAGGTCAATATCTGCTACCTTAAGACTCAGCAGTTCGTTGACGCGCATTCCGGTTGCATACAGCAGCTCAAAAATTGCTCGATCCCGCAGTCCGGTTCGATTGTTAACGTTTGGTACGGCTAAAAGAGCCGCAATCTGGCTGGTCGACATAACGGGGGTCTGTTTAGCCGGAATAGCCGCAGTCGTCAAATTAGCCAAAGGGTCAACATCAACCCGACCCATCTGACGCAGATACTTATAGAGCTGACGCAGACTGACGATATGACGATTGATGGTTTCTCTAGCCACGCCCTGTTGTTTTAGCTGATCCAAAAAAGCCATGACTGCCGTTTGATCAACATCTTGCCAGTCAGCATGCGTATCTTGTAAATAGCGAACGGCATCCAAAAGATCACGCTGGTAACTGGTGATAGTATTTTGGGCCAGCCGATTTTCGATTTTCAGTTGTTTGATATAGTCGGCAGCAGCCGGTTGTAGCGGTGCTTTACTCATTATTTATCATCTGGATCCTTAATTAAAATCAGCTTGCCATTGACCATGCTGACCATTCTTGCCTTCAAGAGATGACCAACCGCGCGTTTGAACTGGCCCTTGCTGATGCCAAACTCTTGCCGAATTGCCTCGGGATCACTCTTGTCAGTAAACGGCAGCGTATGGTCAGGCGTGCGACGCAGCATCTCCAAAAGCATCTGAGCATCTTCGCCGATTGCCTGGTAGGCACGCGGCTTTAATGAAAGATTAAGACTGCCATGACTTGATAGACCGATTACTCGTGCCGAGATTCGCTGACCTAATCTAGGCTCTTGATCGCGCTCACTTGGGTGAATGAAGCCCAGGCAGTAGTCATCTGTAATCACAAACGTTCCTGCCATCTTCAAACGGTAGACCGTTGCCTTAACGTCCTTGTTTTTCATCCGGGGATTAGGACGATTGGCGATAGCTTCAAAAACGCTCTCATCTGCCAACTGGCCCCAGATTCGATTTTTATCGTCAACCTTAAGCGCCATCATCAAGCGATCGCCTTTTTGCGGCCATAGATGCTTGAGACTCGGCAGATCATCCAATGAAACGACGATGTCTTTATTAGGCAGACCAATATCGACAAAGACGCCCAAGTCGCGCCGAACACCAACAACCGTCCCAAAATCATAATGATCAACTTGTACCGTTGGAATATGCTGACAGGTCATTTGCAGCTGGTGATTTTCATTTTCATAGACAAAGCCGCGAACGGAACCACCAATATGCAGAACCTGAGGGCTTTCATCCTTGGACAGGCGATAGGTTTGACCGTTGCGCGCAGGCTGTACGAAATAATCATGGTCGTTTTCGTCGATCATTACGGCATCGACGACTTTGCCAAGTACTGAATTTATCATTTTATCATCCTTAATTTTCTCAGTTGGGTATCTAGCCTATTTTACATAATATTAGAACAAAATAAAAGCAAAGGAGTAAAAAAACCGCCTGTCTAATGACAGACGGTTTTTGCGGATGAAATAATCAAGACTACTTGATCGTTTCAACCCGCATCAGGTTGGTTGCACCTGGCGTGCCCATAGGAACACCGGCAACCACGATGATCTTGTCGCCCTTCTTGGCAAAACCAAGTTCAACTGCCTTCTTAGCAGCCAGAGCAAACATTTCATCAGTGTCAGCTGGCTTGTCAACAACGTATGGTTGAACACCCCAGTTAACCATCAGACCACGTTCAGTCCGTTCATCAAACGTCAAAGCCAGAATGTCGGCGTTTGGACGGTACTTGGAGATCATACGGGCCGTGTAGCCTGAAGAAGTAGCGGCTACGATAACCTTGATGTCAAGGTCCTTAGCGGCTTGGGCAACTGCAGAACCGATCGTTTCCGTAACGTCGCTCTTGTCAAAGTTGAACGTTTCCGTACCGAACAGGTCCAGGTTGTTTTCAGCCTTAACGTCAATGCGAGCCATCGTAGAAACGGCTTCTACTGGCCAGTCACCGTTGGCACTTTCACCAGACAGCATCGTTGCATCAGTACCATCAAAGACAGCGTTGGCAACGTCAGAAACTTCGGCACGCGTTGGGCGTGGGTTTTCTTCCATGGAGTCCAGCATTTGGGTAGCCGTGATAACTGGCTTGCCCATTTCGTTGCAGCGGCGAATCATCTTCTTTTGTACCAATGGCACGTTTTCAGCTGGGATTTCAACACCCATGTCACCACGTGGAACCATCAGACCATCAGCAACTTGCATAATTGCTTCGAAGTTGTCGATACCTTCTTGAGATTCGATCTTAGGGAAGATTTGAACGTCTTCCATGTTCTTTTCCTTCAGCAGTGCACGAATGTCTTCGATATCTTCTGGCTTACGAACGAAGGAAGCGGCGATGTAGTTGATACCTTGTTCCAGGCCAAAACGAATGTCGCTAGAGTCCTTTTCCGTGATACCAGGCAGGTTGATGGAAACGCCAGGTGCGTTGACACCCTTGCGTGAACCCAGCAGACCATGGTTTTGAACCGTGCAGACCAGTTCATGGTTAGCTTCGTCCTTTTCGTCGATGATCATGTCGATCAGACCATCATCAAACAGAACGTGGCCGCCAACGTGAACGTCATCGTACAGACCTGGGTAGGTAACAGCAATCTTTTCGTGCGTACCTTCAATGGAGTCGTCCATTGAGATCCGAACCTTGTCACCAGCATTGAATTCGATCTTACCGTCTTTTTCAACAGTAGTACGAATTTCAGCACCCTTAGTGTCCAACATCAGACCAACGTGCTTACCGGTGATTTCTTGAGCCTTCTTAACATTGTTCATACGGCCCAGGTGTTCTGGGTGATCACCGTGTGAGAAGTTGAAACGGAAAATGTTGGCACCAGCATTGATCAGCTTTACAATCGTGTCAACATCAGTACTTGCAGGACCAAGGGTACTTACAATCTTGGTTTTCTTCATAAGTGACATCTCTCCTTTGCATTAATGCAGAAACTGCGCCATTGCGCACCTCATTTGCACAACACTTATCATAGCACTTTTTAAATTCGTTGTCTTTACTAATTGCATTAAGAAAACGCTAACACTTTAATTATTTTTGACGCTGGCAACAAACCATTTCATGGCACGGATTGATAAACCACGTTGCTGACTCCCAAAAGATCAATCAGTCCCTTTTTAGTAGCTTCATCCCCATTGAGCCACTGACTACGCGGCAGCAGCTGCGTCTGTTTTTTTTCAGGATAATAAACCATTACTGGCACATTGCCATGGTGAAGCTTGATAAATTCCTGCAGCTGAGCAGAAAGCTGCGGTGTCAAGACACCAGGTCGCAACTGCAGAAACCAGCGCGTCTTGGCTGGCGCCGATCCACGCTCACCAGCAGTCAAAGTCAGCTGAATTCGACTGGCCAGCAGCTGCAGACTGCCATTACGATTTTCCACTCGGCCGCTGATAATCAAGACATTGCGCGCAGCAATCAGTTCTTGGTAGCGCTGAAACTGTTTTGGAAAAACCGTTACCTCAATACTGCCGGTTTCATCAGAGGCACTGATAAATGCCATGGGCTGACGCGTTTTTTTGGTATTGATCGTCTTAACGCGACTGACATATAAGATCAAAGTCGCATTCATTCCCTCTTTAAGCTGAGTGACCTTGACCGCATGCAGCTGATTGGCCAAAGCCCGATACTGACTGACGGGATGTCCCGACAAGTAGATGCCCAGATACTCATGCTCTTTTTCCAGCCGCTGTGCCAAAGAATACTCCGGCCGCGCCGGGATCGTCGTCTGAAAAGTATCGTTGCCCATCAGCGCTTGATTAAACTCAGCTCCGTCAATCAAGTCCGGCAAGGCATCAATCATCTCAGCCCGGTTGCTGCCCAAATGATCAAAAGCACCGGCATAAATCAGCGGCGCAATCAGTTCGACTTTTCTAAATTTAACGTCGATGCGGCCAATAAAGTCGGCCAGATTGGCAAACGGTTTTTGTTTTCGCTGATCGATAACCGCTTTGATCAGATCGCGTCGGATGCCCTTAATCATTGCAAGGCCAAACAAGACCCGACCCTGGTACAGACTAAAGTCGGCCTGGCTGAAGTTGATATTGGGACCGATAATTGCCACGCCAAACGATCTGGCATCCTCAAAATAGGCGCGCATTTTTTCTGAACCAGCATGGGCATTCAATAATGCGGCAAAAAACGCTGGTGCAAAATGACACTTCAAATAAGCCATTTCAAAGGCCATCATCGAATAAGCCACGGCATGGGAACGATTGAAGCCATAGTTGGCAAAACGATCAATATAATCAAAGACCTGCTCGGCAACCGTCTTGGAATAGCCATTGGCAATCGCGCCTTGCACAAAGCGACCACGCATTTTTTCCATTACATCTTGCTTTTTCTTGCTCATCGCCCGCCGCAAAAGATCAGCCTGCCCCAGTGTAAAGCCAGCCATCTTAGCTGCCAGTTGCATGACCTGCTCTTGATAGACCAAAATCCCATAGGTTGGTGCCAGAATCGGTGCTAGCGATGGATCAGGCAGACTGACCTTTTCACGACCCTCTTTACGGGCGATAAAATGCGTAATGTTGTCCATTGGTCCAGGACGATACAGCGCGTTGACGGCCACGATCATTTCAAAGTTTTCGGGATACAGCCGTATCAATACCTGCCGAATCCCGCTTGACTCAAATTGAAAAATTCCTTCCGTTGCTCCTTTTTGAAACAGCTGCAAGGTCAATGGATCATTGAGACTGATTTTTCGCAGATTAAAATCTGGTTGGCTCTTTTCGACCAGTCGCAAAGCCGCATCCATGATCGACAGGTTTCGCAATCCCAAAAAGTCCATCTTCAAAAGGCCCAATGCCTCAACCGTATCTTTGGGAAACTGCGTCATCAACAGGCCATCACTGCCGTTTTGCAATGGTACCAGTTGATTCAAAGGATCCTGGGACAAAACGATTCCGGCCGCATGCGTGGAATAATGACGCGGTAGTCCCTCAATCCGCAGTGCGGTTTTCATTAAAAGCGCGTTTTGTGAAGAATCGCTGAGCAGATTATTGAGCGATCGCGATTCATTTAAGGCTTGCTGCAACGTAATCTTGGGCAGATTGGGAACGGCGCGGGCCAGCTCATCGATAGCATAGACTGGCATGCCAAAAACCCGGCCCACGTCCCTGACAGCCTGCTTGGCACCAAACGTCCCAAACGTAATGATCTGAGCAACTCGGCTATGACCATACTTTTGGTGAACATAAGCCAACACCTCATCACGCCGATTGTCAGGCAGGTCAAGGTCGATATCCGGCATCTGCGCCCGTTCCGGATTTAAGAACCGTTCGAACAGCAATTGGTATTTTAATGGATCAACCTCGGTAATCGCCAAAACATAGGCAACCAGCGAACCAGCCGCCGAGCCTCGTCCTGGATCAGTCGCCATTTTCTGCTGGTGAACGAAGCGCATAACGTCCCAGACAATCAGAAAATAATCGTCAAACCCCATTTCATGAATCGTCGTCAGCTCACTTTGCAGCCGCTTTTGATAGTCAGCCAAGGTATATCCTGGTGCCAATGGTCGTTTCTGAAGTCCCGCCTGACACAGTGACTTTAGATAATCCGCGGCATTCTGCTGATCTGGTGTTGGAAACTTGGGTAAGACAGGCTTTTGAAACCGAACCTCAACAGCGCATTCTTGAGCGATTCTAGTCGTTTGTTCAACTGCATTTTCAAATCCCGAATCCAAGAATGCCTGGCTGAGCTTTTCTTGTTCAGGCAGTGCGCGACTGATTGATTGATGTGCCTGAAAAAACGGATTGGCCATCTTAGTTCCCGCATCAATATGGCGCAACACATCAGCCGCAAATGCATCGTCGTCTTCTAAATATTCAACCCGTGGTGCAGCTGCCAACGATACATCATAATGTTGTGCCGTTTGTTTGATCTGCTCACGCTGAATGGCATCAAGTTCCAGATCAACGCCCAGCCAAAGATGCCCGGCCGTAGCTTCAATCATTGCCGGCAGCCACTGGTCAATCAATGACTGGTCAAGCGTCAATGGCTGCGCGGGTAGGATCAAATCCAGATCGTTTAGATAAGGCTTGATCTCCTGATGCGTCAAAAATCGTGTTTGTGCCTGCGTCTGTTTGAGCGTCGACAGCTGCATCAAATTGAGATAGCCTGCCTGCGTCCGTGCCAAAAACAAGACTTCCAGGCCTCTAGTGGTCATGGCCGCAGTCTTTAGATGCAGCCGTAGTCCCAATAAAGGCTTGATACCGGCTGCTTTGGCGGCATTGTAAAAATCAATCGCACCATACATCACGTTCCAATCAGCCAAAGCTACGGCATGATACCCCTTGGCCTTGGCTCCTTGCACCAGCTCTTGCGGGCGCAACGGACTCTGCAATAGACTATAGGTGCTGATTACGTTAAGCGGCACTAGTTCCATTCGTGATCCATCCTTTCACTTAAAATTATAGCAGAAGCCGCCGCCAAAAAACGTACCGTTGCATCAATAAAAGGGAGTAAGAAAAAACGTCGAAAATCGGTAGCAAACTGATTTTCAGCGTTTGGCCCGCCAGGCTAACATACTGGTGCAATATTATCTATAAAATAGTTAGGCAATTGATCTCTTTAACTCATTTAGCCATGTTTTTTCATCCAGTTCAAGATTTCTTGATATACTTCCCGGCGGCGCGATGGTTCGTTTAAAACCTGATGTCTTAAACATGGGTAAACATGCAGTTCTTTATCTACCGAAGCGATTTCACGATAACTGTCCATTGAGTCATCGACACTGACCACGCCATCTTCGGCACCATGCAGAACCAAAACCGGATCCACAAAATCAGCAGCATGCGATTTATTAAACGCAACCAGATCCAAAGCCGCATTCAGCAGTGATCCTTTAATTACGGTTAGATTCAAGGGATCGTCTTGATAGTCTTTTCGCATCCAGGCACTGCTGTTGCTTCGATCACCAAAACTACCACTGATTGTCTCATCAGTTTTAAAACGATGAACTGGTCCAAAGATCTGATTATGATATCTCGTTAAGGCCCCAACGGAAATAATGCCATTGACCGTTGCTGGATATTTGGCACCAAATGCCATCGCCGTGCCGCCGCCCAGACTGTGACCAACGACAAAGATTGGCAGATGCGGCGTGTTTTTTTTTGGCCCAATCGACAACGGTTTTAAGATCATCAGGAAAATGGTTAAAGTCGCCATAAACGCCATGTACCCCAGGAGTCTGACCATGGCCGCGATGATCATAGCGGTAAACGGCAACATAATGGGTAACAAACCAGTTGGTCAGATAGTCATAGCGCCCTTGATGTCCACCTAGACCATGCACGACTACCAAAACAGCTTGTGGTGCCAGTGGCCGATTCTGTTTTACAAACAATTGCTGATGATCTGGGGTCTTAATCAGCAGCTGAGATTCACCGATCGCTTCTGACATAGTTCTTCCTCCCTCAATTAGAAAATCATTAAAATTATAACATCATTTTCACATTTAGGACGTTAATCTTTAGAAAATTTTGTCAATCAAATCATGAGCCGTTCAATCATCCAATGGGTTGGGGCTGATCGCTGAAAATCAGACATCACCAACTCAGATGGATTGCCCACGATGTTTACTGCGACAGCTGATCCGAAAAGCTTTTGATTCACGATACTCAATTCAATCTTTTTATGATAAAATATTCTTGTATATAACTAAGGGGTGAACTAAAATGCGTACAATTGGCAAAGAAATCATGATCATTATCTGGAGCTTTATCCTGGGTGACGTTTTAGGCTACATCGCTGGTCAACTGGAAGGCGCCACGGTCAACTACACAACCACTGGAATCGTTGCCGTAGTTGTAGCATTATTGGCAACCAACTGCATTTCCCTGATTTCAAAGCAGGCTAACCCAGACAAGGCTGCTAAATAATTTATTTCTGCAATTATAAAAAGAGCACTGAGAATTCATCTCGGTGCTCTTTTTTATCGTTCAAAACCACACAGCGTATAGCCGTCAGCAATTGCCTGTCCCTGTGTCATCGTCTCAACCGTTTTGGAACGAGATAATGCCCGACAGTTGCGATTCAAATGATACTTAGTACCGTTTGGCGTAACGTAGACGGTTGCCTGATCATTGCTGCCCTGCTCTGCAGTCGTATCGCTGACCTTTGAAACCACCGCTGGCGCAGAGCTGGCCGCCTGAGCATTACTATCAACCGTACTGGTACCGTCAGCATAGTTGAGCGTGACGCCATTTTGAACGTTAAATATATAAACGTTAAAGCTGACCGCCTGGCTGTTAACCGATTGTGCCTGCATGTGCACGCCGCGCGCCAACAGCTCATCGCCTCGAAAAACCGGTGTAACCTGATAACGCACATAATCATTTGGATTAGCCCGCAGATAGTCGGCTACCTCGTCTTCATAGCGTACCATCTCGGGATCATTCAGCGAGCGCGTTCCCGTAATCAGATTTTTCCAGTTGTTGTTTTGACCCGTCAGCTGGTAGCCAATCAGATGCGAGCGATTATATAAATAGCCACCTTTGATTTTTTTGTTGTGCCAACCGGTTGGATCAACAGTCAGCGGCTCGCGCTTGGCCTTTGGCATCAAAGAACGATTAAGCAGTGCATTAGCCTGCGTAGCCCGGTTCAAACGATCTAAATTGCCATACTGCTGCCAGGCACCATGACTGGTATCTAAGTCCTCATTGCTAAACGTCGGCTGGCCGTTATTAACGCTGATTGTCTGAGTACCTTGATAATCGAGCTGAGCCAGCTGCTCATCAGATTGACTGGAAGACGCAGCTGCCTGCTTTTTGACCCGCTGCGACTGATGCTTTGCCTGCTTTTTGGCGGCCAAAGCGACAGTTGACTGAACCGAGCTTGTCATTGAAGGCTGCGGTAACGACAGACCGACTCCCAAGGCCAGCAACGGCACCAACATTATCTTTATAATTTTATTTTTCTTTATAATTTTATTTTTCATTGAACACTCCCCCAGAATCAACAAAAAAGGAGCGATCTTATTTCAATCGCTCCATCTCTAATTTTAGAGTAACACATTTTCAGCAATCCCGCGACTCTTTTCTATTTTGACCCAATTTAGACTAACCAGCTGTTATAATGCCTAAACAAAAGTAAATGAGGTAGCTTTTAATGAAGGTTATTTTTGTCTGCTTAGGCAACATCTGCCGCTCACCAATGGCTGAATCCATGTTTCGTCAAATGGTGATTGATGCCGAATTGGCTGATCAGATTCAGATTGACTCAGCCGGTACCAGCGACATTGCAGCCGGCTCGCCAGCTGACTCCAGAACCAAGGCCGTTCTTGCCGAACACGATTTATCAGCAGATGGACTGATTGCGCGGCAGTTAAATGATCAAGACTTTTATGATGCCGACTACATTTTGGTAATGGATCAGATGAATATGCTGGATGCCCGCTCCATGGCACCAGCTGGTTTGGCTGACAAGGTTCATGGAATCTATGTGACTGTAGCTGGCAAAGAGGATCACTGGATTGTCGATCCTTGAATTACGCATCGTTTCCATGATACGTATGAGTCATTAAGCGAAGCACTGCCAGCCTGGCTGAAACGATTTCAAAAAGAGCTTAATCGGGCTTAAAGAGATGGCTGTTATAATACCACAACTAAAAGTCAGACGCGTCAATTCGGCTGCTAGATCGTTGCCAATGGCTGCTTTTGCTTTGGTGACGGAAAGGCCTGCTCTAATTTTAAAAGCTCGACGTCACTAAATTCAATCTCACCCGCAGCCACGTTTTGTTCGGCATGTTTTTGGATTGCTGGATTGTGGAATCGTTAACGTGTTGCCGCAGCGAATGGTCCAGGCCAGCATGATCTGATAAACCGTGGCATGATGGACTGCCGCCAGCTTCTTAAGCGTTGGATTATTACTTAAGCGTCCACTAAGCGAATCAGCTTGCGCAACCGGTGAATAGGCAATCAATGGCAGTTGATGATCCTTTTGCCAGGTCAGCAGATCATACTCAATACCACGGCGATCTAGATTGTAAAGATCTTCATTAGCCGCACAGTTGATGCCATTTGGCAAGGCAAAGAGCTCTTTGAGATCGGCCACATCGAAATTGGAAACGCCCCAAGCGCGAATCTTGCCTGCCTGCTTAACCCGTTCCAATTCAGCTACGGTTTCAGCCAACGGAATCTGCCCGCGCCAGTGCAATAGATACAGATCAAAATAATCGGTACCAGCGTTTTTCAAACTGCGATCCAGACTTTTTTCCAACTGCGCACGGCCGGCATTTTGCGGCAGCACCTTGTCGATGATAAACAAATCTTCCCGTTCAAACGGTTTGATAGCTTGAGCAACCAGTCGTTCTGCGTTGCCGTTGCCATACATTTCGGCCGTATCAATTGCCCGAGCTCCTGCTTTGATACCAGCTTGCAGCGCCTTGATTTCTTGTTCGGTTTTAACAGGATCATCTCCAATATGCCAGGTACCCAGACCAACTGCTGGCAAGACGCGTTGATTAATCGTAACGGTTTGCATCTTCATCATCCTTTCTGATTGAGGTTGTTTGTTTCAGCTTATCACCGTTGGCCAAATGATGACAGCGTTTTCTGAAATTCAGTTAAAAAGCCCGCCGCGAGTTTGCGACGGGCTTTTTGACTATTTTTCTTGTGCCGTCAGCTTGGCGATTTCAACCAAGACATCCAATGCTTTTTCCATGGTCTGCAAAGAAACGTACTCAAAGCGTGAGTGCATGTTCTCGCCACCAGCAAACAGGTTTGGCGTTGGTAATCCTAAATAGGAGATTGTCGAACCATCCGTGCCGCCACGAACCGGATAGATCACTGGTTTGATATCCAGATTTTCCATCGCCTGCTTGGCAATTTCAACGACTTCCATGTGATCTTTGAGCGCATCTTTTAAGTTGTAGTATTGATCGTACAGCTTCATCTGAATGCGATCCTCGCCCAGCTTTTGATTCAGCTGTGCCACGATCTGCATTAGATTCTTTTTACGATTCTCAAACTTTTGCCGGTCATGATCGCGAATCAGATAGGTCATCTCGGCATGATCAACACCGCCATTAAACTTGTAAAGGTGATAAAAGCCTTCACGACCTTCAGTTTCTTCGGCACGGTCATGTTCTGGCAGACGATTATGCAGATCAATACCGACTTGAATGGCATTGATCATCGTTCCTTTAGCGACCCCAGTGTGCACGTCTTTGCCCGTAATCGTGATCTCAGCCTGAGCAGCATTAAACGTTTCGTATTCCAGCTCACCCAGTGGACCGCCATCGACCGTGTAGGCAAAGTCAGCGCCAAAGTCCTTGACATCAAAGTGATCGGCTCCGGTTCCGATTTCTTCATCCGGACCCAGCCCAATTTGAATCGTACCATGCTTGATTTCAGGATGCTGCAAAAGATACGAAGCCATTGTAACAATCTCGGCCACGCCTGATTTGTCATCAGCACCCAGCAGCGTCCGGCCATCCGTGGTAATCAAAGTATCATGAGCATACTTTTTTAACGATGGGAACTCAGCTGGTGAAAGCTGGTAGCCGCTATCAGAAAGTGCAATATCTGATTGACCATCATAGTCTTCCACAACCTGTGGCAAAACATGATCAGCATTGAAATCAGCCGTATCAACATGAGCAATGAACCCAACAACCGGCGCATCATGATCCAGATTGCTTGGAATCGTTGCCAGAAGATACGAATTCTTGGGATGAATCCGCACGTTGCTTAATCCCAATTCCTTAAGCTCTTGGACCAGCTGATTTAAAAAGGCCGTTTCCTTAGGGCTGGAAGGTACCGTATCTGACTTTGGATCAGAGCGTGTTTCAACTTTGACGTACTTTAAAAACCGCGGCAGCAGTTCAGGATATGTTTGTTCTGTCAAATCTATCACCTTTTCTTTACAAATCAATCACTACTATCGATTAAATCAACTTTAGCACTTTTTGACAGTTATGCTGGACTTTTTTGATCTATCTGACAATAAATTCAAAGGGTTCCGTATTAACCTCAGAAGTAATGACCTCAAAGTCCCAGCCGTTTTCTTGACGCCACTTTTCAAGCAAAGTTGCTAAGCGATCTTGGCAAACGACCTCAATATGATGTCCAGCATCCACAACCGTTAAGTGATTGGCAATCATATCATGGGCAAAGTGATAGCTGACATCTCCAGTTACATAGGCATCGGCGCCACGTTTTTTAGCCAGCTGCCAAAAATCCTGTCCCGAACCGCCTAAAACGGCTACCCGCTTGATCAGCTGCTTTTGATCCATTGGGTTGACAATCAGTCGTGCACCCTTTAGATCAAGCTTTTCTAGACACCATTGACCAAACGCCGCTGGGCTCATCGGCTGCACCAGCTCACCAATACGACCCATGCCATAATCGCGACCCGAGATGGGATCAACACCCGTCAGCTGCAGTGGCTCAACGTCAGTCAATTCTAATTGATCAGCCAGCCAATCGTTCATACCGCCATTGGCATTGTCAAGATTGGTATGCGCAGCATAGACCGTAATATCATGATTCAAAAGCGCTTGGTACATGGCAATCTGGGGGTCGCGTACATCCAAGGTCTTAACGGCATGAAACATAGCTGGATGATGGTTGAAGATAAAATCAGCCTGTTTTTCGATAGCTTCTTTAACTACCTCAGGGCGACAGTCCAGCGCTACCATGACCCGCCTAACCTTGCGCTCGGGATTGCCTAGCTGCAGGCCAACATGATCCCAAGACTCGGCTAGTTTAGGATTGGCAAACAGTTCAAAGCGTTGAATGATATCATTAACGGTTGTCATTTGATCACCTCTTTGATCATCTGCATCTCTTTTTCAAATTCGCGAATCTTTTCAACTGGCGGCTGGGCAGCTTTTTGCATCTGCTTGATCGCCGTTTCTTGCCGCGCTAATTCAGCCTGCCATTCCTTTTTAAAGGCCGGACTGTCCTGCTCCAGTAGAAATGGACCAAACTTGAGCTCACGGTCGTTATATGCAAACGGCACAATCGATGGCTCAGCCATAATAATTTCATAGATGTGATCGTCTTCTTCGACAACTTCTTCAGCCATGATCTGCCAGCGATTAGCCAAGAGCCATTCTCGGACGCGCTCGCCGCCAACGTTAGGCTGCAGGACCAGCCGCTTGACGCCGGAAAGCTTGCTTTGATCGGCATCCAAAATCTTGGCAATCAAGGTTCCACCCATTCCGGCAATCGTAATCGTATCAACATGATCAGCAGGATGGATAGCAGCCAGTCCATCGGCTAAGCGTGGCTGAATCACATCGGTCAGCCCTAACTGGTTGATCTCATGGGCAGCATTTTCGTAGGGACCTTTGACGACCTCACCGGCTACGGCATACTCAATCTGGTGATTCAATGCCAGATGGGCCGGCAAATAGGCATGATCTGAGCCGATATCAGCCATGCGGGCTCCTTTAGGCACATAGCTGGCAACACGCGCCAATCGTAATGAAAGATGGTTGGCATCCATAAATAAATCTTCCTTCCTGATTCCAAATTATATTTCCAGTATAACAAAAAAATCCGTCCCGCAATCAGCAAGACGGATTTTCAATTTAAGGCAGTTTCTGAGTTCAACGTATCTTAATTAGACCAGACCCAGTGCTACCAGGCGCTCGGCATTTTCAACCGTGTTCCAGGCAGCTCCCTTCAACAGATTGTCAGCTACAACCCACATGTTGAAGGCACCCTTGTTTTCATAATCAGGACGAATCCGACCAACAAACGTTTCCCGCTTGCCAACCGCATTGATTGGCTGTGGGTAGATCTGATGAGCAATGTCATCTTCCAAAACGTTGCCAGGGAAGTCAGCCACAACCCGCATAATATCTTGAGCCGTAGCCGATTCATCCTCAACCGTAAAGTAGACGCTTTCGCCGTGTGCGATCGGAACCGGTACCCGGACACAAGTAGCCGTAACCTTAATGTCTTGTGAGTTCATGTCGCCAAGCATGATCTTCTTGGTTTCATGAATCATCTTCCATTCTTCGTGTGAGTAGCCGGATTCCTCCAAAACGTCAATCTGTGGCAACAGGTTGAAAGCCAGTGGATAGTGCTTCTTGTCGCCTTTAGTTGGCAGAATATGAGCATCTGCCTGCATGTCCTTGCCATCCAAAAAGTCTTGGGCTTCTTGATACATTTCGTTTAAAGCGGATTGACCAGCACCAGAGGCTGCCTGATAAGTGGAAACCACGATCTGCTTTAAGCCGAAGTTGCGGCGAACTGGTTCCAAAGCCATTACCATTTGAATCGTGGAACAGTTAGGATTGGCCACGATGCCATGGTGACCCTTCAAGGCTGCTTCGTTGACTTCTGGTACGACCAACGGCACATCCGGCTCCATCCGAAAGGCACTGGTGTTGTCAACACAGACCGCCCCGCGCTTAACGGCTTCTGGCAAGAACTTTTTGGAAACCGATCCGCCAGCTGAGGACAATACAATGTCGACACCATCAAATGATTCCGGAGTGGTTTCTTCAACAGTTACCGGCTGGCCCTTAAACTGCAGGGTCTTACCGGCTGATTTCTTGGATGCCAACAGCTTAACGTGCTTGACAGGAATCGTGGACTGGGCTAATTGTTCAATCATCCGCGTGCCAACCGCCCCCGTGGCACCCAGAATTGCGACATTGTATTGCTTACTCATATTAGAATCGCTCCTTTAGTTCTTTGCGTTAACCTTTTCAATAAATGGCTTCATGCGTTCCATGGCCGTGTGCAGATCCTCATCAGAAGCCGCGTATGACAGCCGAACCCAGCCAGCACCACCAGCACCAAATGCGTTGCCTGGCGTTACGCCGACTTGAGCCTCCTTGGCCAGATCCAAGGCGAACTGCATGTCGTCCGTACCATAGCTGGCTGGAATCTTAGCGAAGATGTAGAACGCGCCTTGTGGTGGAACCGTTTCGATGCCCATGTCGTTTAAGGACTTCAAAACATAGTCCCGCCGTTTTTGGTAGATGGCCCGGGCCTTGACCGGATCTTCTTCCCCGTTGTTGTAGGCTTCAATAGCCGCAGCCTGCGTTGAGTCGGTAATTGAGGTTACCAAGAATGAGTGCAGCTTGGTAATGTTGTCAATGGCTTCTTTAGGACCGGCAAAGTAACCCATTCGGTAGCCGGTCATGGCATGTGACTTGGACAAACCAGAGATAAAGATCGTCCGGTCTGGCAGCAATGTAGCCATCGAGGTGTGCTCAACGCCGTAGACCAGGTCACTGTAGATTTCATCGGCAAAAACGTACAGATGATGATCCGCAATCACCTTGGCCAAACCTTCCAGCACGTCGCGTGGGTATTCGCGACCGGTTGGGTTGACTGGGTAGTTGAGCAAAACTGCCTTAACGGCAGGACCTTCTTTTTTCAAAACGTTTTCCAATAGCTCTGGCGTCAAGACGAAATCGTCCTCAGAAACGTCAACCTGCACTGGCGTCCCACCTGCCAGAGAAACCAGCGGGAAGTACAGTGAAAAGACCGGCGTTGGAATAATCACCTTGTCGCCTTCATTGATCAGAGAAAAGATCGTTGCTGCCAGGGCCTCGGTCGCACCAACCGTAGCAACGATTTCCGTTTCTGGATCATAGTGCACGCCGCGTGTCCGTTCCAGATAGCCGCTGATGGCTTCACGCAGCTCAATCTTGCCGCGGTTGGACGTGTAGTGCGAGTCGTTGTCAACGATGCTTTGCACGGCTGCCTGCTTAACGTGTTCAGGAACGTTAAGATCAGGTTCGCCAATCGTCAGCTTAACGATGCCTGGAATCTTGGACACGTGAGCATCAAAAGAGCGGATTCCAGATGGTGAGATTGCAGCCACGCGTGGGTTGACCGTTTCATTAAGATCTTTTGCTAGAGTTGGCATAAACAAATTTCCCCTTTATATTAAAGAATATTTTCCAAACCGACAACCAGTTCATTCAGCGACGCAACCTTTTGCAAGGCTACCTTAACGCCGCTCATAAACGAGCCCCGATCAAATGAATCCTGACGAATGGTCAATGCCTCTCCCATGCCGCCAAACAGCACCTGCTCATGGGCAATGTAGCCAGGCAGCCGCACGGAATGAATCCGAATACCTTGATAGTCGCCACCACGGACGTTGGCCAGCGTTTCAACCTCGTCTGGATTGCTTTGGTGCGGCTTGCGATTTTGGGCGATCATCTTAGCCGTACTCAAAGCTGTTCCGGATGGTGCATCTTTTTTATCAGCATGGTGCATTTCGATTACTTCCACGTCTGGAAAATACTTGGCAGCCTCTTTGGCAAACTTCATCAGCAATACGGCCGACATGCCAAAGTTTGGTGCAATCAAGCCACCCAGCTGATTGGCTTTAGCAAGGTTCTTTAACTCAGCTTCTTGCTCATCGGTCAGTCCTGTCGTGCCGACGATTGGCCGCATGCCGTGACTCAATGCGAACTTGACGTTTTCATAAACCGCGCTGGGCACGGTAAAGTCAATCCACACATCAGCTGCTTGATCGGGAATCGCTGCTAAATCATTAAAAATCTGTACGTCATCATTTAGATTGTAGCGTTCCGGATCGTCACGGTCGGTTTGTGGCGAAAACGCGGCAACGATTTGAAAATCCGTCATGCCATTGACCAGATCAACGGCCTTTTGTCCTATTGCACCAGCAAACCCAGCGATCAGTACACTAGTCATCAACATCACCCTTTCCAAGATCTAATGGCAATTCATGAAACAGCGCGTCTTCAGGCAAAGACAGTGCCTTAGCCAGCGCCTGCTTTTCATCGTCATTCAAAGTAGCGATTGGCAGACGGCAGCCACCCACGCCAAAGCCTTGTGCGTTCAAGACTGCCTTGACCGGCGATGGCGATGGATACATAAACAGCGCAGCCATCCTTGGCGTCAGCCAACGCTGCAGACGGGCGGCAGCCTGCCAATTACCATTATACAATTGATCATACATTTCCCGCATCTGGGCACAATAATTATGCGAGGCAACCGAGATTACACCATTAGCTCCTAAAACGCGGGCCGTCAATGCTTGAGCGTCCTCGCCGGTAAAGACTTGGAAATCCTCATCCTTATGATCGATCACGTACTGCATTTCTTCTAACGAGGCGCATTGCTTAACGGCCTTGATGTTTTTATGATGTGAAAGCTCCACGATCGTTTCGGCAGCCATCTTAACGCCGGTTCGGCCAGGAATGTTATAGATCACGATTGGCAACTTGGACTGATCTGCTACCGCCGTAAAGTGAGCAATCATGCCACGCTGATTTGGCTTGTTGTATGGCGGTACCACGACCAGTGCGTAGTCAATGCCTTCGATCTCAGCTACTTCATTGGTAAAAGCAATCGTTTCGGCAGTATTGTTGCTGCCAGTGCCGGCAATTACCGGCACGCGGCCATCAACGATCTTGGCAAACTCACGATACAGAGCGAGCTTTGCGTCATGACTGAGCGTTGGCGTCTCACCAGTCGTACCGCCAATGACAAAACCATTGCTGCCTTGTTCGATCAAATGGTTGGTCAGCTTGGCCAGACTGGCAAAGTCCAATTCATTTTGTTCATTAAATGGCGTTACGATTGCGGTCAGCAGATCGGCATCCTTTAAATTCATAATCAATTCCCCCTAGTCTTGCATGCGATAGTTCAAAAATCCGGTAATAGCATCCACACCTCGTTTAATGGCGCGCTCATCCGGTTTTAAAGTCGCCGAATGCAACTGTGAGTCATCTTCAACTCCCAGCCAAAACATGGTGCCGGGAAACTTGGCCAGCAGATAGCCAAAGTCTTCACCGGTCATTGCCGGCGCAGTTTCGATAAATTCGACGCCAGCAGCCTGTTTCATATATTCAATAAAGCGTTTGGTCAGTTCGGGATTGTTTTCAACGGGCCAGTAGCCACCTTGATTCAACTGCAGATCAACTTTAACGTTAAAACTTTTAGCAATTCCTTCACAGACGTCTTTTAAACGCTGATCGATCTTTAAAATCATTTCCTGCGTCAGACCGCGAATCGTGCCTTCCAGATGGGCATGACCGGCAATCACATTGCGAATCGTACCGGCTTGTACCTTGCCCAGCGTAATCACTCCGCTTTGGATTGGATCAATGCTGCGTGAAATGATCGTCTGGACCTGCATGATCAAAGAAGCCATGGCCACAACCGTATCGTTGGCATCCTGTGGGAAGGCAGCATGTCCGCCCTTACCAGTGATGTCGATGTTGACTTCGGTCGTACCGGCAAACAGCGTCCCCATGCGGCAGCCAATCGCTCCGGCCGGCAGATCCGGGTTGTCGTGCAAACCATAAAATTCATCAGGCTTCCACTTGCCTTCAAACAGCCCTCGTTCATAGGCCAGCTTACCGCCATTTTCGCTTTCCTCCGCCGGCTGAAAGAAAAACAGCAGATTGTCTTTAGGCTGATGCTCGCTAAACCAGCTTAAGACACCCAAAGCAACCGTCATGTGAACGTCGTGACCGCAGGCATGCATAACGCCCGGATGCTTGGAAGCAAACGGCAATCCCGTTTTTTCCTCAACCGGCAAGGCATCAATATCGGTTCGATAGCCGATCGTTCTGGTTGGCTGACTGCCGTGCACTAAAACCATCAATGCAGTCGGCAGTTTTTCCGGCTGGCAAATTTCTAGATGAGTCTGGTCTAACCCTCTGATCGTATCCAATAAGTAGTCATGCGTCTGAAATTCTTTAAGTGCCAATTCCGGAATCTGGTGCAGATCGCGACGAATCTTGATTAATTGTGCTTCATTTAATTCGGTCATTGTTCATCACAGCTTCCGCAGATCTTCTTCCAGACCGGTCTTTGATTCGGTCTTGTCGTCAACGTTCTTGATAAACTTGGCTGGTACGCCAGCAACAACCGTGTGTGGTGCAACGTCTTGGGTAACGACGGCCCCAGCAGCAATGACGGCCCCTTCCCCAACATGCACGCCTTCGATCACAACGGCATTGGCACCAATCAAAACGTTGTCATCGATTCGGACCGGTTCAGCTGAGGCTGGTTCGATCACGCCGGCTAAAACCGCGCCCGCGCCAACGTGACAGTGCTTGCCAACGATGGCCCGGCCGCCCAGCACCGCACCCATGTCAATCATGGAATCGGCACCGATTTCAGCACCAATGTTGATGATTGCGCCCATCATGATAACGGCATTGTCGCCAATCAGTACTTGGTCGCGAATCAAGGCGCCCGGTTCGATCCGCGCGTTGATTCCCTTCAGATCCAACAGTGGCACGGCTGAGTTGCGGGCATCGTTTTCCACGCGATAGTCTTCAATCTGCACAGCATTAGCAGTCAAGAATGGCTTAACGTCAGCCCAGTCGCCAAACAAAACGCCGGTATGGGCTTCTAAGAAACTTTGAATCGTTTCAGGAACGTTTAAAGCTGTCAGATTACCCTTAACGAATACTTTTACGGGCGTCTTTTTAGGGGCATTGCCAATGTAGTTGATGATACTTTGTGCGTCTAATTGTGCCATTTAGATTAACTCCAATCTTTTTTCTACTATATTAATAACGTGTGGATAAACTTGCCTAGACTTCTGGATATGGACGATCCAGGTGAACCAGATCCTCAAGCGATTCACGCTCGATTACCAGATGTGCCTGACCATTTTCAGCAAAGACAACGGCTGGTCGTGGATTACGGTTATAGTTGGATGCCATCGCATATCCATAGGCACCGGTGTCCAGCATGGCCAAGACGTCACCAGGCTTGGTTTTTGGCAATGGCTGATGCTGACTGAGAATATCGCCTGACTCACAGTATTTACCGGCCAGCCGCACCGTTTCAGCATTTTCAGCCTGCGGATCAGCAGCCAGCACCGTCTCGTATTCAGCCTGATAAAGTGCTGGCCGAATGTTGTCACCCATCCCGCCATCGATCATGACATATGGCATCAAGCCTGGAACGTCTTTTCGCGAGCCAACCGTGTAAAGATTGTAGCCAGCAGGGCCGGCAATTGAACGACCTGGTTCGATCCAGACGGCTGGCAGCCTAAGATTCAATTTTTGCGTTTCTTCTTTGATAGTTTCGATAATAGCAGCCACAAAATCTTCTGGTTTTAATGGATGATCGGCACTGACGTAGCGAATGCCAAAGCCACCACCGACATTGACGATTTCTGGCTCATAACCAAATGCGTCTCGCCAATGTGCCGCAATTTCAACTAGTTTGGCGGCAGCCATTTGAAAGCCATTCAGTTCAAAGATCTGGGAGCCAATGTGAGCATGCATCCCTTTCATATTCATCCGTGGACTGTTTAAAATCTGCTGTAGGGCTTCATCAGCCTGACCCGATTGCAGATCAAAGCCAAATTTGCTGTCAACCTGACCAGTTTGAATATACTTATTCGTATGTGCGGAAATCCCCGGTGTGATCCGCATCATAACGTCGATTGACTGATCACGACTGGCCAGTACTTCATTAAGCAACTCAATTTCATGGAAGTTATCGATCACGATCATGCCGACATGGTGATCAACGGCCATTTCCAATTCGGCTCGTGATTTGTTGTTACCATGAAAAGATACGTTTTCCATTGGGAAGTTGGCTTTGATTGCCGTATAGAGCTCACCGGCCGAAACCACATCGACATGACCGCCTTCATGAGCTACAACCTGGTACATGGCAATCGCGGCAAACGCCTTGCTGGCATAGCTGACCGCGTAGTCAACCTGGCGCTGCTCAAACACCTTTTTAAAAGCACGAATCTGGCGACGAATCTGAGCCACGTCGTAGACTACCAACGGCGTGCCATATTCGTTAGCCAATTCGAGCGAATCAACACCGCCAATGGTCAAATGACCTGCGGCGTTGATCTGATCCGGTGTAATCTGAGAATTCATAATCTAAAAACCTCCGTTGTTTTGACGGGGAAAACGCTAAGAAAAAATCCATTGTTCGTGCGCGCACAAACAACGGATCCCATTTTCAAAAAGCCACCCACTGCGGCTGTTGTCAAATTTAATCTGATTGGTCGATAGCGCTCCGCGAAGTTTTTCTCCGCGACAGTCCGTGACTTGTTCAGCCACGCCCCAGCAATCAGGCTGCGGCCCAGTCTGAAAGCTTCGGCAGTCGTCCCTTTCCCGTACGGTCCTTGTCTGGTCTGCGACTAACATACGGTACTAATGTTGATTGCGCCTCTTCGATTTACTAGTAAGTCTATAATTAAGTTTCATAATCGTCAAGGTAATTCTAATAATTTTTCTCATTTATTTTTTCTACTATGATTTGTAAAACGTTTATGCTACCAGATTTATAAACACAAGACTTGCATGGACGTCAATAAATGTTAGAATCCTATTAAATTAATTCGCGTTCTTTAGACTATTTTCAACGCACAAAGGAGTCTGTAATATGAAAGTTGTAAAGTTCGGTGGCACTTCATTGGCTACGGGTGCCGCCGTTAAACAGGCATTGAACATCATCACGGCTGATCCAGCTCGTCAAATCGTTGTGGTTTCGGCTCCTGGTAAACGACACGATGGCGATATCAAGGTGACTGACCTTCTGATCCGCTATGCCAATGAAACGATCAACGGCGAAGATACCGCCAAGACCGTTGATGAAATCTTTGAACGCTACGAAGCAATCGGCCATTTCTTTGATCTGCCTGATGAAAAGCTTAAGGTCATCAAAGAGCTGCTGGCTGACCTGCCCAAGAAAGACTACCCAAACGATGAATACCTGTTGGCTGCTTTTAAGGCGCATGGTGAACGGCTGAACGCCCGGCTGATCGCGATGGTTATGAATCATCTAGGCATCAAGGCACGATTCGTTGATCCAACTGAAGCCGGCATCATGGTTACCGGTGCTCCCAACGATGCAATTGTGAATCCAGAAACTTACCGCAACCTGGCCAATTTCAAGTATGAAGTCTACGATCGGCTGGTCTTTCCAGGATTTTTCGGCATCACGCCTTCTGGTCACATTGCCACATTCTCGCGTGGTGGTTCTGACATTACCGGCGCAATCCTGGCTCGTGGATTCCATGCTCGGCTGTATGAGAACTTTACCGATGTGGATGCAATCTTTTCGGCCAATCCAAATGTCGTTGACAACCCTGAACCAATCCGGACGATGACTTATCGTGAGATGCGTGAGCTTTCCTATGCTGGCTTTTCGGTTTTCCATGACGAGGCCTTGATTCCAGCTATTCAAGGTCAGATTCCCATTAACGTCAAAAACACGCATGCACCAGAAAAGCCTGGTACCATGATCGTTCCTGAAAAAGGATTCAAACCGGAAAACATCATCACTGGGGTCGCTTCGGGCAAACATTTTTCGGCACTTTATCTGCACAAGTATCTCTTAAACAAAGAAGCCGGCTTCACCCTGCGCATTCTGGATATTCTGGAAAAGCACAACGTTCCTTATGAGCACATGCCATCTGGGATCGATGATATTTCGATTATCTTTGACAAAAAGTTTTTGAATGATCAATTGATTGACGTTTTGTGCGATGAGATTCAAAATAAGATCAATCCCGATCGTCTGGAATGGATTGACGACTACTCCATTACCATGATCGTCGGTGAAGGAATGCGTGATCGCGTTGGCGCTGCTGCCGGCATTTTGCAGCCATTAGCCGATGCCCACATCTCGCTGCAGATGATCAACCAAGGGGCCTCTCAGATCTCAATCATGCTGGGGACCAAGCGTGCCGATGCTGATAAAGCCGTTCAGGTCATCTACCACCAATTCTTCGCAAACTAATCAGACAAAGAGGTATTTTTATGACGGAACTACTAAAGGTTCATGGATCGCAAAACCAATTCTTTATCCTGGACCAGACAACTCTGGAACAGCCACTCACCGATTCTGAGCTCCAGGCCCTTGCGCCTAGAATCACCAATCCCCAGACTGGCCTTTTAGGCGGTGCAGATGGCATTCTGGTTGTCAATCAGCCAACTAAAGCCGGAGCCCTGGCACAAATGCGTGTCATCAACGCCGATGGCAGCGAGGCCTCCATGTGCGGTAACGGGCTACGTACCGTGGCCCGCTATCTGGCAGAAAAATTTGATCAAGACGAGTTCCAGGTTGATACGCGCGATGCCAACCTGCTTGTTCGGCGCCAGCCTGATTTTGCGCCGGGCGTACCTGCTTTTGCCGTTGAGATCTCACCCGTCCGCTTTAACAAAGAAGCCCTGCCGTTTGACAATCTGGGCCATGAACGGCTGCTTGATACGCTGGTTCCCGAGTTTATTCCTGGACTGCGTTTTACCAGCATCGCGGTTCCTAATCCACATCTGATCAGTTTTGTTTCAGCAGCTGAATTGTCCGATAACGTTTTAGGCGTCTTAGGTGAACGACTGAATGGTCAAAACCCATATTTCCCTGATGGCGTCAACGTAAACTTTGCCCAGATTCTGAATGAAAACGAGCTGTTCGTACGGACGTTTGAACGCGGCGTCGGCTTTACCAATGCCTGCGGGACCGGGATGTCAGCAACCTCATTGGCCTTCGCGCTGACGCATCCTGAACTGGCGCATTTCGACGTGCCAATGACCATCTACAACCCTGGCGGCATGGTCAAGACCATCGTTCACCACCAAGCTGATCACTACTGGATTGAACTGGTCGGCAACGCCACCTTCACGCATCATGTTACGGTTGCCGAAACCGAGCTGCATCAAGCAAGCTTTGCGGATGCTCAAACCAGCGCAACTGGTGAAGAAACGGCTTATGAAAAGTTTGTTGCGGATTTACCGCACGTTAACGATCTACAAATTGGAAAATAAACATTGACAACGAACATTAACATTGTTTACACTTAGTTTATTAATTATTATTCAACCTTTAATCTGGTCCCGTGAGGCCTCCAAGGATGTTCGTTAAAATAAAATCTTCGCCCTTTTTAGGGAGGACATTATTTGCATCGTCACTGGTCTCACTTGGCCAGTGACGATTTTTTCTTTGGGGGTAACACCATGCAAAACGACAATGATCAGATTACCAGCATCGCGATGCATCAACGCAAGACCTCAACCTGGGATATGTTCGCGACCTGGGTTGGCGCCAATGCCAACAACGGCACGTGGTTCGTTGGCGGGGTTTTGGCAGCGTGCGGTTTTTCAGTCGCCATAAACGTGCTGGTTCTGTCATCGGCACTTTCTTACGTCTTCTTGAGTCTAATTGGCTACATTGGCTATCAGACCGGCGTTTCAACCATGGCCGTCAGCCGAGCCTCATTTGGGGTTCGCGGCAGCTATCTGCCATCTTTGGTCAACCTGACGCAGTTTATTGGCTGGACGGCCGTTAATACGTTTATCGCAGCCCAATCCGTCAGTCTGCTTTTAAATGATCTGCTTGGCTGGCCAGTCTGGGGTAAGCCAGGCGGTTGGAAAGGCATCGTTGCCGGGATCGTCGTCATGAGCATTTTACACATCATCAGTATCGCCAGCGGTTCGCGTTCCGTACAGATGATTGAGCGCTTGGGAATTATCCTGGTTTTGATCTTTGTCATCTGGGAATCGGTAGTCGTATTAAAGACCGTGCCATTCTCGCATATCGTTAAATGGCAAGTCCCAGCCAGCGCCAAAATGGCTACTGGAGCGGCCATTGATTATGTAGCGGCCTTTAACCTGGCTTGGGTAACCGCTGGGGCGGACTTTACCCGTTTCACGCCAAAAAAGCACAACTCCACGCTGACGCCGTTTTTCGGTGCCATGGTCGGTGTGATCTGGTTTGCCTTTATCGGTCTGATCTCAACCATCAGTATCGCCATTACCTCTGGTGCCTATAATGCCAACAACTCCGATCCAAGTACCATCGCCAGTCAATTAGGGCTGGGGGTCGTAGCCCTTTTGGTTATCATCTTAACTTCGATGACTGCCAATGCCGTTAACCTCTTGGCAGCCGGTTCGGCACTTTCCAATATCTTTACCAAAATCAAGCTGAAGTACTCACTTTGGATCGTTGCCATCGTTGCTACCATTGTTACGTTTATTCCAATGATTATCGGTAGTTTTCTTGACACGTTTACCGCTTTCTTGGATTATGTAGGTATGGTACTGGGACCAATCATTGCCATTATCTGTACCGACTTTTACCTGCGCTGCCACAAGAAATACGATGTCACTCAGCTGACCAAGAAAAACGGCAGCTACTGGTATTCCCACGGGATCAACTGGTCAGCCGTGGCTACCTGGGTCATCGGCACGGTACTGTTCTTGATTCTGCACAACGTTGCTGCCCTCAAGAACACGATCGGGGCAACGTTCTTGGTTATGTTGATCAGTGGTGCCATTTATTATGTCTTAATGCTTATGTTTAATCGAAAGGTCGCGTAATCTATGCTGATTAAAAACGTTCATGTAGACAATCAAAAAAATGCTGTTGACGTCCGGATTGAAGACGGCAAGTTTAAAGAAATCAAGGTCGGTCTAATTGCTAACCCTGGCGAAGAAGTCATCAATGGCCAAGGCAAGGTATTATTGCCGCCATTTATCGACTCGCATGTTCACTTGGATGCCACGCTGACAGCCGGTCAGCCTGAATGGAACGAAACGGGAACCTTGTTTGACGGGATTCGTATCTGGTCAGAGCGTAAAAAGGACCTGACGATTCAAGACGTCAAAGAACGGGCCAAAAAGACGCTGCTAAACATGGTAAGTCATGGGATTCAACACGTCCGCAGCCACGTTGACGTTACTGATCCTCACCTGATTGCTTTGCAGGCACTTTTGGAATTAAAGCATGAGATGCAGGATGTGGTTGATCTGCAATTGGTTGCCTTTCCGCAAGAAGGCATTCTCTCCTACCCGCATGGCAAAAAGCTGATGAAGCAAGCCGTTAAAGAAGGTGCCGATGCCGTTGGTGGAATTCCACACTTTGAATTTACGACTGAGTATGGCTGGAAATCAGTCAAGTTCCTAGTCAAGCTAGCCGAAAAATACAACAAGCTGGTTGACGTTCACTGTGATGAGATTGACGATCCTGCCTCCCGCAATCTGGAAGTTCTGGCAACGATGGCCTACAAGACCGGTCTTACCGATATGGTCACCGCCAGCCACACCACGGCCATGGGATCATATAACGACGCTTACACCTACAAGCTGTTCCGCTTATTAAAGATGTCAAACATCAACTTTGTCTCCAATCCATTGGTCAACATGCACCTGGGCGGCCGTTTTGACACCTATCCAAAGCGCCGTGGACTGACACGGATCAAGGAACTGGATGCTGCCAACATCAACGTCTCATTTGGTGAAGATGACATTCAAGATCCATGGAATCCGCTTGGCAATGGCAACATGCTCGATTCGGTCTCAATGGGTGTTTACGCTGCTCACTTGATGGGCTACAGCCAGCTGCAGGACTCATTTAAGTTTGTGACCTACAACGCTGCCAAGACTCTGCACATTGCTGATCAATACGGTATCAAAGAAGGTCTTGATGCCAACTGTATCCTGTTAAACGCTGAAGACTTCTACAACGCCTTAAACAAGCATGTCGAAGTCCTCTACAATATTCGTCATGGCAAGGTACTGGCTAAGACGACGCCTGCTGAGACGACGCTTAACCTGCCAGACAGTTTGAAATAAGACTTACAAACACTAAATAACCCGCCATCCAAGCTTTCGGACGGCGGGTTTTATATTGGAAATGGGGGTGATGTTATTGATTGGCTGCTTAGCCTGTCAGCACGAAGCTTTCACCGATCATTTTCATTATGGTATCATCACTCAACCGATCATCTAACACCACTGAGATCCAGTAGCGATGATTCATATGGTACGCTGGAAAAACACTTTTGGCATCAATTGGCAGCGAATTGCTCTTTAAGTTGATCACATCAACAAATTGTTCATCATTATCCTTGGTCAATAGACTGCGCTTAATATTCATGATCAATCCAAACCACTTGCCTGAATCAAGATGACGAAAAACGCCGTTATCTTGATTCTGCTTAGAATGCCAAGGAAAATCTGGTTTCACGTGGTACTTTTGCTTGATCAATTCTGTAATTGTTTGATAAGCGGGACTGTTCAGTAGTTCTCGCAGAATATGACCGCCAACTTCACCCGTAGCGCCTAAAAAAATTGTAGTTTGATTAGACATGAATTTTTTCCTTTATAGTTAGATTTGATGATTTCATTTTAGATAAAATCATCCTGTTTCTGAACATCTTTACGCGTCATCGTTTAATCAATTCATGCCAATTTGCAAAAAAATCCCCACTTCAATTTTGAAGCAGGGAATCGATCTTCATCAATTCGACTTGATAAAGATCCTTTATAACTCGGATTATTCCAAGAAGTCCTTTAATTGCTTGGAACGTGATGGGTGACGCAGCTTACGCAAAGCTTTGGCCTCGATTTGACGAATCCGTTCCCGCGTAACGCCAAAGACCTTACCGACTTCTTCCAGCGTGCGCGTCCGGCCATCATCCAAACCAAAGCGCAGCCGTAAGACGTTTTCTTCACGGTCAGTCAGCGTATCCAATACGTTTTCCAGCTGCTTTTTCATCATTTCATAGGCAGCATGGTCAGCCGGACTGGTAGCATCCTGGTCTTCGATAAAGTCACCCAGGTGCGAGTCGTCCTCTTCACCGATTGGCGTTTCCAAAGAGACCGGTTCTTGCGCAATCTTGAGAATTTCACGTACCTTCTTGGTTGGCATGTCCATTTCGGCACCGATTTCTTCTGGTAATGGTTCCCGGCCAAGATCCTGCAGCAGTTGACGCTGAATCCGGATCAGCTTGTTGATGGTTTCAACCATGTGTACCGGAATCCGAATCGTCCGCGCCTGGTCGGCAATGGCCCGCGTAATGGCCTGACGAATCCACCAGGTAGCGTAGGTCGAGAACTTGAATCCTTTCCGGTAGTCGAACTTTTCAACGGCCTTCATCAGCCCCATATTCCCTTCTTGAATCAGATCCAAGAACTGCATGCCACGCCCTACGTAGCGCTTGGCAATGGAAACTACCAGACGCAGGTTGGCTTCGGCCAGTTCCTGTTTAGCCTGCTCGTCGCCTTTTTCGATGCGCTGAGCCAGGGCAATTTCTTCATCAGCCGTCAACAGGTTGACCCGACCAATTTCTTTTAAGTACATCCGCACCGGATCATTGATCTTGACGTTGGTTGGCGCTGACGTGTCCTTTAAGGCTTTATTGGACAGTTTTTCCGTTGCCTTGAGCGCACGTGGATCCGGATCACCCTTTTCGTCAACGACGCTGATTCCGGCATCTTCAACGTTTTGCAGCAGATTGTCCATCCCCTGGGCATTTAAGCCAAACGGAGTCGCGATCTGGTCAGTCAAGTCATCGTACTGAATTTCCTTGGCCTTCTTGTAGCTTCTGATCAGCTTGCCGACAGCTTTGTCGTATTCAGTTTGATCAAAGTCGGCTTTGTTGGAAATTACCATGTCTTTCTTTTTGCTGTTTGCCATTATTAACTGGTCTCCTCCGTTTTTAATCGTTGCTTTTGGCCATAAAGCTCAATCAGCTCTACAGTCAACTGGGTGATTAGTTCTTGATTGCTCCGTGCCTTGGCTTCCTGCAGCGACAGTTTAACCTGAGCAATCTTTTGTGTTAAGGGTGTTTTTTGCATAATGATGCGCAGACAATCATCAATTGCTTCTGGTGACAGCGCTGCTTGTGCATCTAGTCCATCTAGCTGCGTTAATGTTGCTTTAAGGGCCGGATCATCAACATAGTCCAAAAAGCTGGCCAATTCGTATTCATCATGCTCAGTAAAATAATTCAATGCCAACTGGTACAGATGACGATACTGGTCATGAATAAAGTCAAAATCAGGCATGGCCTTCAGCTGAGCTCTGACGCCATAATCATGCAGCACGGCCACCAATAACAGGCGTTCGGCTCGTTCCGTTTGATCAAGCGCCAATGACTGCTGTTCGCTGGCCGTCAGCACAACGGCCTGTGGTACTGGTTGGGTTGTAGCCTGGCGTTTTTTTCGATTATAGCGGCCATAACGCTGACCATGGCTGCCATTAAACGGTCGCCGTCCTGGTATGACCGCTGAATCATCAGACCACTGTTCCCCTGGTGGTGTTGGATTTGGCACAGCAACTGGCGGCTGTTTTTTCACTTGCACGGCCAGCTGCTGCTGCAGGTTTTGTGGGCTGAGTTGAAATTCCTTGGCCAATTGCTGAATATACACATCGCGGGCTACTGGGTCGCTAACCTTGGCAATTACGCCAATAGCTGCATTCAGATAGCTCAACAGCTCAGCCTGATTGCTCAGATTCAGCCCTTGCCTTAGATAGCGCAGCCGAAATGCCGTTGGCGTCTCTTCGGTATTCTTGAGATATTCCCGAAACCGCGCCCCACCATTTTGCTGGATGTATTCATCCGGGTCCTGCCCGGTTGGCAATTGAACGACCCGCAGCCTAAGCTGATTGGCAACCGGGCTGGCCTCGATCAGCTTTAGGGCCCGTTCAATGGCGTTTTGTCCTGGGGCATCGCCATCATAGCAAATATCCAGCTGATTGGTGGTCTTGACGATCATTGACAGCTGCTCATCAGTCAGGCTGGTCCCCATTGAGGCAATTCCATTTGAAACCCCGGCTCCATATGCCGAGATCACGTCCATGTAGCCTTCAAAAAGCAACAGTTTCCCATTCTCTCTGGCTGCCTTCTTGGCAAGATCAAAATTAAAGATCAGACGCCGCTTGTTGAAGATCGGTGTCTCTGGACTGTTGAGATACTTAGGTGAATCAGCACTCTTTTGCAGCAATCGTCCCGAAAAGGCAACCGGTCTTCCCTGACCATCCTTTAGTGGGAACATGACACGATCAAAAAAGCGATCATGCAGGCTGCCATCCCGATTCTCAGTAAACAATCCCGAGCGTCGCAGCAGCTGATAGTCGTGGCCCTCTTTTTCCAAAACGACCTTTAGGACTTCTTCTTTGGGTGCATATCCAAGGTTGAATTGGTCAATCAGTTCCTGGGTCAGCCCCCGTTTTTTGAGATAGCGCCGCGCGGGTTCACCAGCTGGCGTATTCATCAAAATATGGTGATAGAGTCGCATTGCCGTTTGATGCAGCTTGATCAACTGGCTTTGCTGCGAGTCAGGTGCTTGACTTTGACGCGCCTCGTCATTAGCCTGAAAATCACTTGGCAAAGTCACGCTGCCAAGTTTGGCCACCTGCTCGACAGCTTGCGGAAACGATAGGTGATGCAGCTCCATCAAAAAATCAAAAACCGATCCTGATCGATGACAGCTAAAGCAATAAAAGAACTGCTTTTGCTCGCTGACTGAAAACGATGGCGTATTGTCCTCGTGAAACGGACAGTGCCCAACCAGATTCTTTCCCTGCCGCTGCAGCTGCACGTCTTGGCTGATGACATCAGCAATATCAACGGACTGCCGCACCTGGTCAATCAGTTCCTGTGAAAGTCGCGCCATTCGTTCACCCCATTTCTCACGAATAGTAGCAAAAGGTCGCCTCCATTAGGAATGCGACCTTCGACGACTCTAGGTAGTATTTGACACACTACCTAATATACCTATTTAATATGATACCACAAGTCTTTGACAAAACAATTTATTTGCCAGATAAACCAAAACTATTTAACGATCAGCTTATCCAGGTTGCCCAGTACGTAGACGTCATCAGCCAGCTGTTTCAATAGTGCCAGCCGGTTGTTGCGGATGTCTTCGTCCTTGTCCATAATCATGTTTTCTTCGAAGTAGCTGGTGATTACCGGTGCCATGGCCCGCAGATCGGCAAAGTTTTGCTCCAGAGTCTGGTCAGCCCACTTTTCGTTCAATCCGTTGACCCGATCAAACAGCTGCTTTTCAGATGGGTTCTGGAACTTGGCTGGATCAATAGTTGGTACGCCATCCTTGAAGTCGGCTTTTTTGGCAATCCGCAGCACCCGCGTCAAGGCTTCAATATCTTCTTTAAAGCCTTCGTCATCCTTGTGTGCATCAATGGTTTCAGCTGCAGCCAAGACATTGGCAACGTCTTCGGATTTAGTATCAACAACGGCATCGATCACGTCATAGCGCAGATCCTGCGTGTTGAAGAATTGCTTGAGCCGGTCCAAGAAGAAGGCGTGTACTTGGTCAGCATTGTGCTGAACGTCAAATGATGGCATCAATTCCTTAGCAGCCAGGGCAGCGGCAAATTCGTCAGCCATTCCCATCACCGGCAGATGCCAGCCGCGTGCAGCAATGATCCGCACAATCCCGTATGCTTGACGGCGCAGTGCATATGGGTCGTTGGAGCCGCTTGGAATCATATCAACGGCAAAGAAGCTGATGATGCTGTCGAGCTTGTCGGCAATGGCCAGTACGGCACCAATCTTGCTTTCTGGCAGATCGCCTTCAGCTGAGATTGGCATGTAGTGTTCCTTGATGGCTGCTGCTACATCGGCTTTTTCACCCAGCAGCTTGGCGTAGATCTCACCCATGATCCCTTGCAGCTCAGAGAATTCACCAACCATTTGCGTAGTCAGGTCAAACTTGTAGATGTGAGCGGCCCGATCTAAATCGGCCAGCTCTGCATCATTGAAGTTCAGCTTTTGGCCAAGCAGTTGAGCCAATACTGCCGTGCGTGCCATCTTATCGTACATTGAGCTGATCTTGTCATGGAAGCTGACCTTCTTTAAGCGTTCCACGTATTGATCGATCGTAATCTTTTGGTCCTCTTCATAAAAGAACTTGGCATCTTCCAAACGTGGTACCAGCACCCGTTCGTTACCCTTGATCACGTTTTCCAGGTATTCGCTGTTACCATTGCGGACCGCAATAAAGTGTGGCAAAAGCTTGCCTTCATGATCACGTACGCAGAAGAAGCGCTGGTTGTCTTTCATGGAGGTAATCAGAACCTCTTCAGGCAGCACCAGGTACTTTTCGTCAAACGAACCGGCAAATGAGGTTGGCCATTCAACCAGATTGTTGACTTCTTCCAGCAGTTCTTCATCCCAGTCGATAACCCAGTCGTTTTCAGCCAGGATCTGGTCAATTTGCGACTTGATCAAAGCCTTGCGCTGCTTTTGGTTAGCAATGACAAAATCATCATGCAAAGCGGCTTCGTAGTCCTCGGCATTCTTGATCTCGATATCGTGGCCCAAGAAACGGTGACCCCGCGTCTTGCGGTCAGCGGTAACGTCCAGGATGGCAAATGGCACGACCTCGTCATCCAAAAGCGATACCAGCCAGCGAATTGGCCGTACGAACTGCAGCGAGTGGTGGCCCCACTTCATCATGGTTGGGAAGTTCATGGATTCGATGACATTCTTTAAGCCCGGCAGCACTTGGTCTACCGGCTTACCGGCAACATGCTTTTCAACGTAGACATATTCGACGCCCTTGATTTCTTTAAACTCAATGTCATCAACGCTGACGCCTTGACCACGCGTAAAGCCGATTGCCGCCTTGGTCCAGTTGCCATCAGCGTCTTGGGCGATCTTTTTGGCCGGGCCCTTTACGGATTCGTTGACATCGGGCTGTTTGTCGGCCAGGCCGGAAATCAGCAGGGCCAAGCGACGCGGCGTGGCAAATTCCTGAATCTTTTCAAAGTCAATGCGCTGTTCCTTCAAGTATTGGGCTACGCGCTCATGCAGTTGCTTGATGCTTGGCGTTACGACATGCGCAGGCATTTCTTCAAGCCCAATTTCCAACAGATATGAATGTGCCATTTACTTGTCCTCCTTCTTAGCCTTGGCAGCCTGCTTAGCTGCCCGTGCCGCTGCTTTTTCCGCCAGCTTGGTGTACTTTTCAACCGTTGCCTGACGCTCTTTTTCATCGTGAATCAATGGGAAGCCCAGCTTGCGACGTTCTTCAACAAACGCCTTGGCAATCGACTTGGCCATGATCCGGATCCGGTGTAGATAGCCGGCCCGCTCGGTAACAGAAACTGCCCCGCGCGCATCCAACAGATTAAACGTGTGGCTGCACTTCAAAACGTAATCGTACGCTGGGTGTACCAGACCAAGCTTGATCAAGCGTTTGGCTTCTGCTTCATAGTCGTTGAATTCTTGGAGCAGCATGTCTTGGTTGCTTTCTTCAAAACTGTACTTGGAGTGCTCGTATTCAGGTTCTTTAAAGATATCACCGTACTTAACGCCGTCTGCCCATTCCAGATCATAGACGCTGTCAACGTTTTGGATGTATTCAGCTAATCGTTCCAGACCATAAGTAACTTCGGCTGCTACTGGATCCATCTGCAGTTCACCAACCACTTGGAAGTAGGTAAACTGCGTAACTTCCATTCCATCAAGCCAGATTTCCCAACCAACGCCGGCACAGCCCATTGAAGGGTTTTCCCAGTTGTCTTCAACAAAACGGATATCATGTTCCAATGGCTCAATGCCCAGCTGCTTTAAACTGCCTAAATAAAGCTCTTGAATATTGTCTGGTGATGGCTTCATTAAAACCTGGAACTGGTGGTGCTGGTAAAGCCGGTTCGGGTTTTCACCATAACGTCCATCGGCAGGCCGCCGTGATGGCTCAACGTAGGCTACGTTCCATGGTTCAGGACCGATTGCCCGCAAGAAGGTATATGGGCTCATCGTCCCGGCACCCTTTTCGTTGTCGTAGGCCTGCATCAGCATGCAACCTTGATCGGTCCAATACTTTTCAAGAGTAAAAATGATCTCTTGAACGGTGAGTTTCTTTGACATAATCTGACTCCTTTCAACGTAAAAAGTCCCCACAATGGCCAGTTGGACTGGTCATTGCAGGGACGAAGTTAATTCGCGGTTCCACCCTGCTTTTCTGCATCCTAAATACAGAACAGCTTAATTAAGCGACTGTTAAAGTGCCACGCTGCCCGATCGTTATCATGGCTTTCACCATCCCATGATCGCTTTGGTTCGACAGTAGACAGCGACTCTTTGTCATCGTCGATTAGATTTAAATTTAGTTGCCTCTTTATCATAGACAACTGCTTTGGACTTGTCAATTTTCAGAGCGAAGATTTTTCAATTGATTTTCCCAGGTCGCCATTTGATCAATGAATCGCTTGCTCTTTAAATGCAGACCTAGCTCATCGTCATAGATACGATCCAGCGTATAGCGCAGGCGCTTTTTGACGCTTTGATCAACCTGAATCCGATTGATCTGTGCCAGATTCAAGCCGGCAAACAGCTGCAGGTAGCCAACCGTCCGGCGATCCAGATGAAACCTTCGCTCATCTAAATTCCAATGCCGACTGCACAGCATCCCCCCATTGGCTTCGGAAAAATCCAGGGGCCGATCATTTTGACCACAGACCGTGCAGCGATCCCAGGTCTGAGCCGCTCCCAACAGCGGTAAAAACTGGACTTCCAAGACATTGGCCACGATTTGCGGATCTTGCCCCTTGTCGATTAGATTAAGCGCCGATTCAACCTGATGAAACCAGCCGCCAATTGAGCGTCCTTCTTCAAAAGTCGCATCGACCAGCTCCAAAATGTAAGTTGCATAGGCGCTACGCAGGGGATCTTCGCCCAGATGCACGTACTGGCGCGTATCGCGAGCCGCGCTCAAATAGCTCAGCGACCCGTCATCAGCCAGCCAGCCGGTATACTGACCATGGGTAAATGGCAAAATATCGCTGGTAATCTTGGCATGGGAGCGATTGCCGCCCCGCACGAAAAACATCATTGGTCCGCGCTTGTCGGTTAAAAACTTGACCAGCAGATCACGTTCCTTGTATGGTCGCCGATACATAACGATACCGGCAAAGGACGTGTTTTCCCGCGCCATGGTCTCAGCCCCTTTTAATAGTCGGTGTTGCGATAGCCGTAGTCTTTGAGCATGGCTGACTTGTCCCGCCAGCCGGGTACGACCTTGACCCACAGCTGCAAGTAGACCCGATCGCCCAACAAATGCTCGATGTCTTTTCTGGCCATGGTACCGATTTGTTTAAGCATCTGGCCTTTTTTGCCAATGATGATGCCTTTTTGACCAGGACGCTCCACGATAATGTTGGCATTGATGTGAATCGTCTCGTCATCTTGGCGCTTGACTGACATAACATCGACAGCAACCGAATGTGGTACTTCCTGACGCGTCATCATAAAGACTTTTTCTCTAATCATTTCAGCAATTACGAAGCGCTCGGGGTGGTCGCTGATCTGATCGCTTGGATAATACTGCGGACCGTTTGGCAGCTGCTCGACCAGCTTGTTAATCAAGGCATTGACGTTGTTGCCATTTAATGCCGAAACGGGTACGACGTCAGCAAACTTGACCGTACCGTCTTCAAACTGCTTAACGATGCCTGGCAGCTCGTTAGGGTGCACCTTGTCAATTTTGTTGACGACCAGATAGATCGGTTTTTTAACCTGTTTGAGTCGTTCCATGATGAAGTTGTCGCCAGGGCCGCGTTTTTCATCAGCTGCGACCACGTACAAGACCGCATCGACTTCATCCAATGCGGACAGCGTTGAGCGCTCCATAAAGTCGCCCAGCTTGGTTTGCGGCTTGTGCACCCCTGGCGTATCGATAAAGACGATCTGCGCCTCATCAGTCGTATAGATTCCTTGAATCTTGTTGCGCGTCGTTTGGGCCACGTTACTCATGATGGCAACCTTTTGACCAACGACATAGTTTAAAAGCGTTGACTTGCCGACGTTGGGCCGACCAATCAAAGCTACAAAACCAGATTTAAAATTTGGATTGTCCATAATTGTCCTTTCTTAACGTTTAAATACCAAACAAAGCCCTTAGTTTGGGCCAGAAGATAAACAACCCGACCAGCACCGCGTAAAAGGCCGCCAATAAAACGACCCCCGCAGCAATGTCTTTGGCATACTTGGCATCCAGATCATAATGATGGTGCACGACCAGGTCCACCAATTCTTCAACGATCGTATTGGCAAATTCAGCGGCAAACACAACAAAAATCGCTGAAAGCAGCCACAGCCACTCAAAAACGTTGACCTGCAGCCAAAACGCCACAATTATCACCAAAATAGCTGCAACGATGTGAAAGCACATGTTGCGTTCTTTTTTGACGACATCTTTGACCCCATCCCAGGCATGTCCCAGCGCCTGAATGAAATGGCGATTTTTTTCAACCTGATGCTTATCTTGGGAGCCCATAGCCATTTAAAATCTCCTCTTGCAGCTTAAACATTTTTTCCTCATCGTCTTTTTGCTCGTGATCATAGCCATTTAGATGCAAAAAGCCATGCACGATCAAAAAGCCCAGCTCACGATCGGCAGAGTGCCCTAGAAATCTAGCCTGCTCAGCAACCTTGTCAATTGAGATGAACAAGTCGCCTAGATTTTCCGGAATCTGGGCTGCCAATTCTGGATCCAGTAAAATTGGTGAGTCATCGCTGTCATCCTCTAAAGCAAAGCTCAAAACGTCGGTTGCCCGATCAACGCCACGATACTGGGCATTCAGCTTTCTAATCTGCGGATTATGGACAAAGGTCAAAGAGATCTCCGTATTGTCCTTTAATTCAAGATACTTAGCGGCATAGTCTAAAATGTCATGTGCCAGCTGCAATTGTGATTGACTGACGGCGTGATCGTCGGTTTGGTCGTAGATTTCAATATCCATTATTTTTTCTCCAAAGTCTGCTGCTCATCATTTTCATAAGCCGTAATGATCCGCGCTACAACTGGATGCCGAACCACATCCGCCGCACTGAAGCGCACAAATTCAATCGATGGGACGTCTTTTAAAATCTTTGGGGCTGAGATCAAGCCACTGCGCGTTCCCCTTGGCAAGTCGATTTGAGAAACGTCACCATTGACGACCATTTTAGAGCCAAAGCCCAGTCGCGTTAAAAACATCTTCATCTGGGCATTGGTAGTGTTTTGAGCCTCATCCAAAATTACAAAAGCATTGTCCAGCGTCCGACCCCGCATGTAGGCTAAAGGCGCAATCTCAATCGTCCCACGATCAATCAAACGCTCCACGTGATCGGCGCCAAAGATTTCGTTTAAGGCATCATAGATCGGCCGCAGATATGGATCAACCTTTTCTTTCAGATCACCTGGCAAAAAGCCCAGACTCTCACCAGCTTCAACAGCCGGCCGCGTTAAAATGATCCGCTCAACCTCGCCGCGTTTTAAAGCCGCTACGGCCATCGCTACTGCCAGGTAGGTCTTACCAGTACCGGCCGGCCCGATGCCAAACGTAATATCATTGTCTTTAACGGCATGCACATATTGCCGCTGACCAAAATTTTTGACCCGAATCGACCGCCCCTTGCGATCCTTGATAATCGTTTCACTGTACAGATCGCTAAAGTACTGCAGCGTCCCGCGATGAGCCATCTTCATCGCACTGACGATATCCGTGCTGCTTAAACTGATGCCATGATGCAATAGATCCACCAGCTGCTCTAAGACATCATAGGTTAGATGAACGTCTTCATCTTCACCGCTGATTTTCAAATCGGTGCCAAACGGATTGATGGTTACGTTCATGCCTTCTTCTAAAAGCACCACGAATTTGTCCTGCGCACCCAAAAGTCCTAGTTCAATTTCAGGGCTTTCAATGCGAAAAGTCATTTCTGTCAAATGAAAAATTCCCCTTTGCTTTTGTTTTAATCAATACCATCAAAAATTATAACATAGCAAGCTATAATCCGCATAAACCGCAGCACGGCAAAAGAAAAGAGGCTGGGAATCAACTCAACCTCTTAACTACGAATCGATAATAATGCCTCAGCGCAGCAGCTGACTGGCATCTATTACGCTCTTTTATTACTTGACGCTGATTACTTCTTCAGAGCATCCTTAACGGTCTGGTTGACCACCTTGCCATCAGCCTTGCCCTTAACCTTAGGCATTACGGACTTCATCACTTTACCAAAGTCCTTCATGCTGTCGGCACCGGTAGCGGCAACGGCCTCATCAACGATCTGCTTGATCTCGTCATCGGAGAGCTGCTTTGGCATGTACTTTTCAACGACTTTCATCTCAGCCTTGGTCTTATCAATCAGGTCTTGGCGCTTAGCAGTCACGAATTCTTCCAGTGATTCCTTGCGCTGCTTGTATTCGCGAGCCAGTACCGAGTTTTCTTCATCTTCGCTCAGTTCATGGCCCAGCTTGATCTTTTCGTTTTGAACCGCCGCTTTAAGCATCCGAACCGTACTCAGGGTTTCCTTGTCCTTTTCCTTCATTGCGGCAACCATGTCTTTAGTCAGCTTATCCAATAGACTCATTTCAAGTTCCTCCCGTTTCGTAATTATTGAGTATTTACAATCTAAGTGCAACAGATTTTAAAAAATAAACCCATAGCGGGTAGAATATGTTTAACGACCAAATC
>NZ_CANCWQ010000006.1:0-82001 GCF_947381555.1 Limosilactobacillus pulli | reverse complement strand
TGCAAGCACAGATCGAGGCACTTGTCATGACGAATAATCTAGCAAAATTTGGAATGTTACAAACTAGCAATTGACGTATAGTTTTGATTCAATGGATTCACTTTACAAATATTCCTACAAGGTGGTGGAACCTGAAAATGGCCAAAATCCTTTCTATCTAACCAGCCAAGAAAGTCTTGCAAAATATTCAACAGATGAATCATCCATTATATCCGCAGACCTTAATAATGTTGTCCGTGCGGAAATTCTTAAGCGGCTTAAAAATCACACCTCAAAAGCCGACCTCTACTCCCAAAACTTAAAACTGCTACGGTCTTATCTAAATGATCTTGACGAGAATGAATGGACTGATGATTTGGCTAAAAAGTTTCATTGCGACGTTGATAAAATCAATGAAGTCTATGAAGAAATCTTTCAAAATGCGGAGTACCTTGCCGCTGGTAATGACGAGGATATGGCTAACCTCAAGTATACAATTAAAAACAATGAGTCAATTCGTCAAGTAGCCATCAACGAAATTGAAGACGAGTGGAAAAAACAAAACGACTCTAAAGCAAAACAACTAGAAAAACTAACAAAAGATATTAGTTCACTCAGCACCAAGAAAACTGAGCTTACCAAACAAATTGAGGAGCTGGCGGCTAAAAAAGAAAAGCTCGAGTCACAACAGCAATTAGCCACGGATGTTGAAGCTAAGGTCCAGCAACGAATTGAAGACGCGCGAAAAAATGCTGCTGACTTTATTGCAGAAATGGCCTTTAATCAAGCTATGATGCCAAAAAACAATCCCGTCAGCCATCCCCAACATTTAGCAATCTTGCCATTTAATCCCATTAAGTTCAATGTTGACCCACAAACGGCACCTGTTGAGACTACCAATGCAAAAGATGTATATAATGCACTTAAAAACACCTTAGAGCCAATGATCAACAATCATAGCCTTCTCGGCGAACTAACTGCGTATCTCTATGTACTTCACAATCAAAATCGTCCTATTTTATTAATTGGTGACGATGCACTTGATATCGCTCAACTGGCTGCATTGCTTTTAAATGGCCAGCCGGCAGCCCAGATTGAATGCACCGGTAGCTTTTCCGCAGCCGTCTGTCAAGAACTGCAAAATATTGAATCACCAGTCATTGTTTTAAATAATCTAATCGGCAGTGCCTGGCTTTCGCATATCAATTCATTAGTACACTTGCCAAACAAATGGCTCATACTAACAGAAAGTTTTACTGATGATCTGAATTTAGCGCCACTAGGACTATATAATTTTGCCGCGCCGATTTTCACCGATGTTTTTGAGCTGCAGTCATCCAAGTTGTCAGTGACCCCCGCAATTGATCAAAGCGCTCATTTTTACCAATTTAACTATCCTCCCCTTGCCGATCTCAAAGGCATCAACAAATCGATGCGAAATCATATTGAAGAAGAAACTGCCTGGATAACCAAAGTTCTAAACGGGCGTGATGCTTACCTGCCGCTATTTGGATATATCTATGCAAGCGGTAAAAAACATTTGCTTAGCAAGCTGTTGAATAAAATTGATACGCCAACTGCCCATCACTTAATTAAATTCCAGGAGCTTGACTGATGGCTGAAATTTCAAAAAAATCCCTGCTGCAACAGATTGAAACCGATCTGAACATTCGCGCGCTTAATAATACTAATTCACAAGTCAGACGCCCCGGTTTATATCAAGCAATGGTCGTTTTTAGTGCTACGGCTCGCCAGATGCTTTTTATCCTATCCCAAAGTCAGCAAGGTATTCGTAAGGAAGATTTAATTGATGCAACCGTTAAATTCATCAAGTCTTTTGAAAGCATCAATCAAAACTTTGATCGGCCATCATATAATAAAATCTTCGCAACTACTCCAGTCAAGATTGCCAATTATATTTTCAATCGATTCCTCAATAATGGATTCTTTTTAAGCAACACCAGAAATGGTAGTACTTCCTATTTTCCGGCGCCTACAAGAACAGCTGTGTTTAAGCAGAGACTTTTTATTCGTTCCTCGTGCTTAGCTAGCTTTCATCCATCAATATCGGGAGCAGGCATTTATCAAAAATCTAAAAATCCTAATACGGGTAATGCAAGAACCATCTTCGGCCTGCCAAACTACACCGTGCAGGATTTTGCTACAGTGATTAATTCAAAAAACGATCAATGGATTCGCAATACTTGGGATTCAAATCATAATTCAACTTTACCAATCATAAATGACGAACTATCAAAACAAATCGACATTATCGTCGAGCAAGGTGAAAATCGGCTACGGGTCTATCCACAAGATGCTTCCAATCCAATCATTACCTGCAATCTTGACTATGTTTGCTGGTCGTTATCTACGGCACTTAACTCGAAAAATTATGAATTAAAACAGAAGAAACTCTCTAATAAAAGCAAATTACACAAGCTTTTAAACAGGAAAATGATGATTTTTGAGTTGCCCAACCAGCTTCCCGACCAAGAACAAGAGCTACTCAAATTATATTCATGGCCAATGTTTTTAATAAATGATGCTGTCCAGAAAAACATCTACATGATCGATTTGGCAATTTATCACCAGCTGCATGATTTAATTTATGGCACCGCCCAAACAGAAGCCAGCCAAGCTACTGTCAAATCTTCAAAATCCAATCAGCTTAAATCAGCCAAGAGCACCACTGCCCAGCTAGTTACAAAACCAAATCAAAAACCATCTGACACAACACCAAAATCAGCCCAATCATCAAAACTTCCTACAGATATAGAAAAAAGAAACTTGCAAAAATTACGAGATCGGTTGGATTCAGAATATCTTCATTTCGCACAATCGTTTTCAAAAGCTAAAAAAGATGCCTTTGATATGGTTATTCCACACCTTTTCACATTAAACGCTCTTGCTATGAAAAAGATTTTCGCGCAATCAGACTATCATTTTATCGGGTTTGATATCGGTCGTGCCGGCGCCAGCAATTCCAAGCAATATTGCTTATGCAACACTAACTATACTTGGGGAGTTGTCATTGCTAAAGATAAGGCCCAACAGTATGTGAATATCGAGCATCTTAGTACCCATGGCATCCTTTCCTTTGAAAACTATGTAAAAGTTGAAAAGATCGTCAACAAAATGAAGAGCGATTTGATTGAAATCGCCCAAAGATCTGGTACCAATGACTATTGGTCACGCCCCTACACAAACGCAATTCTTGCCTACGAGAAAACGCAGCCCGCCCTATATCAATATCTACAATCGCTAAGAGCAAACCAACTGCCGGTCCCAGTTGAAATTGACAATGAACTTAAAAATATGTATAAAAAATCTAATTATTGATTTTGTTAATCGCAGAGCCCAAAAAAGAAGTGCCTTGTATGAAGCCACCTCTTTTTTGGGCTTTAGACCTTTTATAGGCAGCAAGAACTGTTAAAATAGTTATGATACGCGTTTACAAACAACGCATCCATACTGGAAATATATTAAAAGAGGACAGAGATATGACTCAACTCAACTCAACTCAACTCAACTCAACTCAACTCAACTCAACTCAACTCAACTCAACTCAACTCACGCTGATTATGTAGATCAACGTTTTTTTGTCAAGCCATTTTATAAGGGATTTCTAGCCTTTTTTGCTGGAAGTCTCTTTTTTAATGCCATTTTCTTCGCTGTAGCAAAGGAGGTGGCATAATGGAAACCGATAACCAACGATTCAATGCCACCGTTCAGCCCAACTCTGCCTTTTTGGCTGAACTCAAAGAAAAGCTGCCCGAATTCTTTACACGGGAAAATTCTTTTGATCTGGAAAAATTCCAAGCAGCTTTAAAAGAAAAGAACGTTTCAGAACTGAGCGAAGGCTATCAGTTGAACTTTATCGGCAAAGACTATGCCCGCCGTCAAGCAGGTGAGATGCCAACTACGGTGATCGTTCCCGATGAAGACCAAAATAACGGTGCGGGCAAGAACAGCCAAAATCTCTTTTTCACTGGCGATAATCTTGAAGTGCTGCGTCATCTGCAAAACAACTATCAGAACAAGATTGACGTTATTTATATTGATCCGCCATATAACACTGGTAGCGATGATTTTACTTATCCTGATAGTTTTGAATACCCCGATGACAAGCTTAAAGAAATGTTTGGCATGAATGATGATCAAGTCGCTCGATTAAAGAGTATTCAAGGCAAGTCAAGTCATTCCGCCTGGTTGACATTTATGTACCCACGGCTTTCACTTGCCAAACGCTTGTTAAAACGCACTGGCGTAATCTTTATTTCAATTGATGATAATGAAGATGGCAACTTAAAAGAAATCTGCGATGAAATTTTTGGTGAAAGTAATTTCTTAGGTCAAGTCGTTTGGGAACGCGCTTATGCACCAATCAATCTAAAAAAGAACTTCTCAGTAAGCCACGACTACATGCTTGTTTATGGCCGTGATGCAAATGTAATCGAGACAAATGGAATTAGTCGCACGGATGAAACAGATAATAGATATCAAAATCCGGATAATGATCCCAGAGGCGTTTGGCAATCTGATAACCTTTCAGTTGGCCCAGCAATTCAAGCAAATATATATCCAATTACTACTCCTTCTGGAAGAACTGTAGAGCCTCCAGCTGGACGCAGCTGGAGGCTCTCGCAAAAAGCTTTTCGCGAGAGACTCCAAGATAATCGCATTTGGTTTGGTCAAGACGGAAATGGGGTTCCTCGAATGAAACGTTTCAGGTCAGAACTCCGCAAAACCGGTGTAACACCAATGACTATCTGGAAATACAAAGAAGTCGGTCATAGCCAGTCAGCCACTCAAGAACTGCAAGATTTGATGGGTGGGAAAAAATACTTTGCCTATCCCAAACCAGTTAAATTGATTCAAAGAGCGATTCAGCTATATTCGCACTCTGATTCAGTGATCATGGACTTTTTTGCCGGTTCTGCGACAACTGCTGAGGCGGTAATGCAACAAAACTTAGAAGATGGCGGGCACCGTAAGTTCATCATGGTGCAGCTGCCCGAAAAAACCTACCATACTAACAAGGATGGCAAAATGGTGCCTACAAAAGGTGGGCGAGTTGCTTTTGAGAATGGTTTCCACTCCATTGACGAGATCTCGCGGGAACGCATCCGGCGCGCTGCTGCTAAGATCAAAGCCGACAACGAACTGACTCTGCCAGCTGATTTCGATGGCAACTTCAAGCACTATCGCGTTGTCAAGCCTAGCCGCATGACGCTGGATCGGATTGAAGAATTTAATCCCCAAACCGATGAATTGGTGCTGGATACCGTTGACTCATTCTCCAGTCAGACTTTAGGCGTAGCCGGCAATGCCAGTGGCGAACAGACGGTTTTGGCAACGTGGCTGGCTAAAGATGGCTATCCGTTTGATGTTGACGTCCAAAAAATTGATCTAGCCGGCTATCAAGGCAATCTGATCGAAAATAATCGCCTCTACTTAATTCGCGAAGACTGGAGCAGCAAGTGTACCGAAAAACTGTTGAATCTGCTGGGCACGCATGCATTAAACCTGCAGGCCGTCGTAATTTTTGGCTACTCGTTTAATCTGAATGATCTCCGTGAACTGGAAAACGGCTTAAAGCAGCTTGATGGCAACGTCAGCTTGATCAAGAGGTACTAATATGAAGATTCAACTTGAAACCCTACCTCACCAAACCGCGGCACTGAAAGCCATTGACCAGGCCTTTCCAGGAATGGATAACTATACAAACGATCCCAATGCCAACTACATCTACGCTAATCCACTGGTCAAATACCGCTATCAGGAAAGAGCCAATATTGACGTCAAAATGGAGACTGGGACTGGGAAAACCTTTGTCTACACGCGCTTGATGTACGAGCTGCATCAAAAATACGGCCTTTTCAAGTTTGTGATTGCCGTACCCAGCCCCAGCATCAAAGAAGGAACCAAAAGCTTTATCACCAGCGACTATGCCAAGCAGTACTTCAGCCAGTTCTTTGAAAATACGCAGGTACAGCTAAACGTCATCAATGCTGGCGACTTCAAGGCCAAGTCGGGGCGGCGCAACTTTCCGGCCCAGCTGATGGAATTTGTCGAAAGCACGCGGCAAAACGCCAACCAGATTCAAGTCCTGCTGATCAACGCCGGCATGCTGCACTCCAAATCAATGCACCGCGACGACTATGATCAAACGCTTCTAGGCGGTGAGACATCCCCCGTCAAGGCAATTGCCGCCACGCGCCCCATCGTAATTATCGATGAGCCGCACCGTTTCCCCCGCGGCAAGAAATTCTATGCCGACATTGAGGAACTAAAGCCGCAGCTGATCTATCGGTTTGGGGCCACCTTTCCTGAAATTACAACGGGACGCGGCAAAAACAAGACTACCAAAATCGATTATTACCGAGGCCGGCCGCAATATGATCTCAACGCCATTGACAGCTTTAATCAAGGACTGGTTAAGGGCATTGACGTTGACTATCCGGACATGTCTGAGCAGCAGGCCAGCGCTCGTTATCAAGTCAAGGCCGCTAAACCTAAGGAACTGATTCTGACGCGCAACGGCAAGGAGCATCGGATTGGCATCGGCGAAAATCTGGCAGACGTCGATCCAGGTTTTGCCGGCAATATCACCTATGAAGGCGGCACTGACCGTGAGCTTTCCAATGGGTTGGCACTGGCTAAGGACATGGAACTGATTCCTAGCACGTTTGCGGAATCATATCAAGATGAGATTCTTAATCAGGCCCTGGAATATCATTTCGCGGCTGAACAGCAGAACTTTTTGCGCCCCGAATCTGAAGCCAACGCTCTCCGCATCAAAACACTGTCATTATTCTTTATCGACAGTATCAGCAGTCTGCGAGGCGAAAACAACAGCAAGGGCTGGCTGGCCTCGCACTTTGAAAAGCTGCTCAAAGCCAAGCTGGTCAAACTGATTGATAAATATGATCTGGCCCTCAATGATCGCGAGCGCCAGTATCATGACTTTTTGCAGGCGACTCTGGCCAGCTTGCAGTCAGAGCATCAAGACGTTTACGCCGGCTATTTCAGCGAAGATCGCAACAGTTCTGATGATGACATTCAAGCCGAAGTCGACGATATTTTGAAAAATAAGGAAAAACTGCTGAGCTTTAAAGATGAACAAGGCAACTGGCTGACACGGCGTTTTTTGTTCTCCAAGTGGACGCTGCGAGAAGGCTGGGACAATCCCAATGTCTTTGTAATTGCCAAGCTGCGCACCTCGGGATCTGACATCAGCAAGATTCAAGAAGTTGGTCGGGGCTTGCGGCTGCCAGTTGATGAAACCGGCCATCGCCTAACGCAGGATGAATGGCCCAGCCGCCTTTCATTTTTGATTGGCTATGACGAAAAAGACTTCGCGGCCAAGCTGGTTGGCGAGATCAACACGGATACGCCAATCAGTCTGAATCATGACGAACTCACAAAAGAAATGGTCGAACTGATCGTCAAGGCCAAGCAGCAGACCAATCCAAAGCTGGATCCAAAGTCAACCGCTAATGAAATCGTCAATAATCTGGGGCAGCATGGAGTCATCGATTTTAATCGCAACTTTAAAGATAAGGTGGCATTAAACGGCAAGACCATGTCCGGCTATGAAGCCTTCCTAAAGCTTTACCCTGAAGTCGAGCATCATACTATAGTCGCTAAGGATCGTGTCCGCAACCTCAAAAAGCGGCATGTCAGCACCAAGGTCAAGCTGCGCAAGGAAAACTGGAATCAGCTCAAAGATCTTTGGCAGCAGCTCTCAAAACGGCAGATGGTCAAATTTGATGATTCGATCAATCAACTGGCCGAAGACGTGGCGCGCAACGTGTTCAGCGACCCAGATAAAAAAATCTTTGTCCTCGATCAGCCGCAGATCATTCATCAAACCATCAGTACCAATGCAGAAGGCGCCAAACTGCAAGAAACGCGGCAGGATTACCGCGCTGCCTATCGCACCATGAAGTATGGTCATTTTCTTAAACAGCTCACTTTGCAGACGGATCTGCCGGTTCCCCTGCTGCATCGCTTAATGACCATCGCCATGCGCGACCAGTTAAACAACGATTCCAACTACATCAATGAAAAAACGCTCAACAACCTAACCAAGACGTTTAATCGCAACTTCAACGAACGGATTCGGACACAGTATTCCTATGTTCCCCTAAAGTTTTCGGCGTCAACTTCAATCTATGATGCTCAAAAACAGGAATTCGTTGACGAGCTGCCGGCTGATCTGCTGGGCGTCTACTCAGCCGATGCTGTCGCCGATCCCAAATATCTTTATGATCGGCCGCCGTTGCGCTATGACAGTACGGATCCCGAGCTGATGATTCTGCGTCGTACCTACAGTAGTCAGATTACCGTCTTTGGCAAACTGCCGAAAAAAGCCATTAAGATTCCGCGCTTTGACAACGGAACCACAACCCCCGACTTCATTTTCAAGATCGATCAGGCAGACGGCCAAACCGTTTATGCCGTGATCGAGACTAAGGCTGAGAATATGCGGCTGGGCGATGAGGAGATTCGCGTCATTCAGCAAAAGTACTTTGACCAGCTCCGCGAATCAGGCGTTTATTATCGCATGGCCACCAGCGAAGATGAGGTTCATGAACTAATCAGAAAAATTGAAAACAAGGAGATTTCAACCGATGACGTCACTCATTGATCTAGAAAAAGCCGGCAAAATCGAAAAAACCGGCGCTACCATCAAGCTGCCAACCAGGCTTAACAATCTGGGCACCGAGAATATGGATGTCTATCGCATTCCGCTTAAGTATCTGTACTATAACGATAAAAATGGCCGCATCTCAACGGCAATTGCCGGATACCACGATGAACTCAATCCAGTCAACGATACAGTTGATCTAGCCTATAACGATTTCGTAGCCAAACTGATTGAACAAAACAATCCAGCCGCTTTAAAACGAACCCAAAAATCGATCCAAGAATCTGGGCAGCGCATCTGCGGCTATGTACTTGAAGATGGTCGGATCGTTGATGGCAACCGACGCTACACTGCCTTGCGCAACCTGCAAAAGGCGACCGGTAAAACCTACTACTTTGAAGCCGTAATTTTGCCTTTCTCATATGACAACCAAACTGATCGCTCCAAGATCAAGAAACTCGAGCTGGCAATTCAGATGGGCGTCGAAAAGCGCGAAGACTATGATCCAGTTGACCTAGCCGTTGACATCTACCAAACCACAACCGGCGATGATGCCATGATGACACTGGCCGATTATGTCAACGTTGCCAATATGAAGAAAAAAGAAGCCGAACGATACTATCAAGGTGCCGTTTACATGCGTGAATTTCTTAAGTTTATTGGTGCGGATGAAAACAACTATAACCTCATCAAAGAAAATCAAATCTGGTCACCATTTTATGAAATGGGAAAATCACTGACCAATAATTTCGGTGATGATGCCGATTCGCAGGTTCAAAAGAATGAAACCATGCATTCATACTTTGGCTTGATTTTGCATGACCTTCATGTTGGGGTAAGTGGTACGCCAGCGCGGACTCATATGCGCGATTTCACTCAAAATATCGTTAAATCGCCTAATCTAAACGAATTCAACGATGAGGTCAGCGATACCGTCGAAGATCTGGCCGATACGCTGCAAGAATCGCCAATCAACAACACCACTGATTTGATGACTCAGCTGACTGAAGCCAATGACAACATCAGTCAATTCGGCGATACCTATGATACCTACATGCGGGATGCCAAAAACGGTGAATCGGTTGAAAAATTTATCAAGAGCATCAAGGATTCCGTTAAATACTATGAAGATCTGAACAATAATGGCGGTTTGGCTGGCACCTTGCGCTATAGTGAGATTAGCAATGAGCAGTTGAAGCAGCTGCAAGCCTACATGCGCAAGCTAGTTGGTTTATGTAAGGATCTGTTTAATAAATATGGCAATGAAATTCGCTAATCCAATCATTATCAAAAATGAACAAGGCCAGTTTCAATTAATTGATGATCCGAGCAACACTTTGGAAACTCTACCAGCCAAGCGAGCACTGCAGGTTCTGGCTCCCTACTTTGCTGATCCTGAAAAAAGAATCTTCAAAACTGACTTAACCTATGTCAGTCTTATTGCCTTGATCAAAAAACTGAATCATCGTCTTCAGCGTAAAGGCCTACCGGAAGTTATCGTCAGTTCTCAGGTTGATCAGTATATCCAGGCCAAGCAGTATCACATCAAGGAACAAAGCGAGGCTGGATTAACCATTAAAAATCGTGATTCGCGCTGGCAACCGGAATTTAACGCGTTCAAAAAGATCGTTGACAAAGAGATCGCGCGGCCGCTAAAACCTGAACAGGAACGGGCCAGCTTCTTTTTAGCAATGATGAAAAAGGCGGCCAACTTCTCGGTTCCTGGAGCTGGCAAAACCGCTATGTTGTATGGCACGTTTGCCTATCTTTCCAGTCCCGCGATCAATCAGGTCGATAAGCTGCTGGTGGTCTCGCCATTAAACGCTTTTGCGGCTTGGCGTACTGAATTTACTGCCATTTTTGGCGCCAAAAGAAAACTGTACTATCTGAATCTGCGTGATCCACGACTGATTAACGATCAAGGTGCCATCAAACGAGCCTGGCCGCGCGCCGATGTAACCACGATCAACTATGAATCGTTAAAGGGCAATCTGCGCGTCATCAATGAGCTGTTGGATTCCAGGACCATGCTGGTTTTCGATGAGGTTCACCGCATCAAGGGGATCAATGGTCAAAGAGCCCGAGCTGCCCTGCATTTAAGTCAGGCTCCCTATTATCGCTACGTCTTAACGGGGACGCCGATTCCAAATGGTTTTCGCGACGTCTATAATTTCTTACATTTAATGTATCCGGATGAATATAAATCATTTTTCAACTGGAGCGTCAATGACCTTGAACGGATTGACGCCGACATCGTGAATCAAAAACTGGCTCCTTTTTTCTGGCGGACTAATAAAGAAGATCTGCACGTGCCTAAGCCAGATGACGATATTATTCAAGCCGTTGCGCCTTCGCTTGCTCAAGCCAAGCTGGCTGAGGCAATCTATGCCAATGAAAATGGTACTCTGGCAACGTTTGTCCGCTTACTGCAAGCTTCGACCAATCCTGAACTCTTGAAGTACAATCTCAATTATCGCGATTTGAATCTGCTAAACGCTGATTCAGCCAAATGGAGCCAGCATCAAAAGCGCCTGAGCAAAGAAAACATCAGCAGTGGTGAACCTTATCGGCAATACGATTTGGCCAGCATCCCCACGCCCAAGTTTGACCTGGGCATTAAGCTGATCCGCAAACTGACTGAACAAGGCAAAAAAGTCCTGGTCTGGGCAATGTTTATTGGCACAATGGAAAAAATTACCGCTGCGCTTAATCAACTCGGCATCCGCACCACACTGATCTATGGCGCGACACCCAAAGAAGAACGCGAAGGCTTAATCAATCAGTTTCGCAATGGCAATGTTCAAGTGCTGGTTACCAACCCCAACACGCTGGGCGAATCGATTTCTTTGCATCAGACCGTTCATGACGCGGTTTATTTTGAGTACAATTTCAATCTAACCTTCATGCTGCAATCGCGTGATCGAATCAATCGTCTGGGACTGCCGGATGGTCAATATACCAGATACTATTACCTCATGACTAAAGGTGATGTTGCTCATGCTAGCTTCATTGATGAAAGGGTCTATCGGCGGCTCAAAGAAAAAGAACAGATCATGCTTGATGCTATCGATGGTCAGCTCTTGGTTCCTGAATATCCTGACGACTACTTGGATGAGGTTAAAGCCATCATCATCGAGCAGCGTCAACGAAAATAAACAACAGGTTTGTAAGCGGCTTTGCGGCTCTTTACACAAAGTTTTGCGCCATCCTAATTAAGCTCGACTTAAGAATATCGTATCACTTAGAAATTGGCCACCTTGCATTGCCTAATTCATCATTCAACTGTCGTATTTGGCTGTGTACGGTATCCTTGATCACCGCGCCTAATTTCTGCTCAAAAAACTCGCCTGGCAAAAATCTGCCAAGCGAGTTTTTGAATTCAGTAATTAATCAGGAGTTTTCTTAATTAAAGTGTCGGAACTTTGATTTTAATAATGCGTCGCATAACTTTAGTAGTGGAGACGGATCAGTCGTGTTTTAATTTTTGAGGTGCGTTATTTTTAAATTTAAGGAGAGTTGTAAGAATACTTAGATGGAAATTTAGGATTCTGCTAATTATCTTGCTGCCAACCGAGCTCCACTAGCAGTCAAGGCTTGCTTTAGGCGCCCCAGACTTCTTCGGCAATGCTCTTGACTAAGGCCAGCTTAGCCCATTGCTGCTCTTCAGTCAGAATATTGCCTTCTTCAGTTGAGGAGAAGCCGCATTGTGGACTCAGACACAGCTTGTCCAGATCATGGTATTGAGCAGCTTCATGAATACGATCCAAAATCGTTTGCCGATCTTCTAGTTCACCAGACTTCGAAGTCAGCAGCCCCAGCACCACGTATTTGTCGGCTGGGACCTTGGCTAATGGTTCAAAACTGCCCGCCCGTTCAGAATCGTATTCCAGGTAAAAGGCCGCCACGTCTTCTTTAGCCAGCAGGTAGTCGGCAACCGGACCATAGCCGCCCTTAGCTGCCCAGGTTGAATGGTAGTTTCCGCGGCAGACATGCGTGGTTACCGTCAGATCAGCCGGCAGATCCGCCAAAGCCGCGTTATTGAGTTTTAGATACGTTGCCTCCAGCTTTTCGCGATCCGCGCCTTCCTTAGAACGGGTTGCCCAGTAGTCTTCATCGACCAGCAGGCCCCAGGTACAGTCATCCAGCTTAACGTCGCGACAGCCGGCATCATACAGCGCCAAGATCAGGTCATGATAGGCAGCCGCCACATCTTTGATCAATTCATCTTCGGCATCATAGTATTTTTTAATGGCTGCTACATGCTCATCATCCCGGAAGAGTTCGGAATAAAGCTGTGCTGGCGCCGGAATGCTTTGGCGTGGAATCAGGTCCGTGCCATCCGTTAAGCTCTTAAGATACTTGAACGCTTCCAGATCGGGGTGCGTGCCGTTAAAACGAACCTTGCCTTCAACCTGCGCGGAATCGGCTCGCGTTTCTTCATCATGGAAACGATAGCCGTGTGCTGGTTTGGTATGCTTAATGCCTTCAAACCCCCAGAACGTGTCCAGATGCCAGTATGAGCGCCGGAACTCGCCATCGGTAACCGCGTGCAGGCCTGCTTGTGCCTCTTTTTCGACCAATTCCTTGATACACTTGTTTTCAACGGCTTTCAGTTCGTCATGGTCAATTTCGTGGTTGGCGAACTTTTCCCGAGCTGCCTTTAATTCGGCTGGACGTAAGAAGCTGCCGACAATGTCATAGCGGAATGGTGAAGTCGTGCGGTTGGTAAAAGTTAAAGTTTGTGCTTGCGTCATATGTGATAACTTCCTTTCGAAATTCGTTTTTGACAGGACTTCTCAGGAACTAAAAAAGCCCCTGGGAAAAGCACATCCTGCACTTTCTCCCAGGGACGTTGACTGCTTATTCAACGTGTTACCACCCTGATTCAGCTAGACCTCACAATCTAGCCCTTACTGAGTACTCTAAAATTAGAAGACCCGGACTGTGATATCGGGCGTCACCCCGCGGCCGGCTTACCAAACGGCTCGCCTGCCGACTTGCTCCAAGACCATCTTCATCGCGTTTCACGATCCCGGCTCTCACCTAACCCGGTTCTCTTTAAGGGCTGCCCGCGATTACTCATCTCTTCTAAGCAATTTCTAATTTTGTTGTAATTATACTATAACGACGATGATTGATTGTCAACCATAAATTGAGATTTTTTTGCGGACTAATTCCACCATAATTTGATCAAAGCCTGCGTGCCATCATTGCCCAACTGTTTTTCATCAACCAAAATCTCATACAAACGCGCTGCTTCTTCAGTTGCAGGCAACTCTAGATGCATTCGTTTAGCTTCATCCAAGGCAATCCGCAGATCTTTTAAGAAGTGCTCGGCAAAAAAGCCCGGCGTAAAATCATTTTTCAAGATGCGTGGTGCATAATTGTCCAAACTCCAGTTAGCGGCGGCCCCACCACCAACCGTTTTGATTACTGTTGGCAAATCAAGTCCAGCCGCTTTGGCATAGACCAGCATCTCACACATCCCCGTCATCGTACCGGCAATCATAATCTGGTTGGCCATCTTGGCATGCTGACCACTACCGGCCAGACCAAACCAGTTGACGTCTTTGCCAATCTGTTTAAACAGCGGCGTCAAGGACTCGCAATCAGCTTTTTGACCGCCCACCATAATCGTCAGTGTGCCGTTTTTAGCGCCCAGATCTCCGCCCGAAACTGGAGCATCCAAAATATGCACGCCAGCCGGAGCCGCGGCGGCGATTTTTTGATCTAAGGCTGGTCGACTGGTGGTCATGTCAATCAGGTACTGACCAGGAACTGCCGCGTTGAGCAGACCATCTTTGCCAAAATAGATCTGCTCAACGTCTTTGGGGTAGCCAACAATTGACATCACGACCTTACAGTTCTGCATGGCTAAAGCTGGCGAGTCGCACCATGTGGCGCCCAGGTCCAAAACTTTTTGCGCATGCGCTTGGGTTCGATTATAGACCTGCACTTCATTGCCCGCCTTGAGCAGGTTGGCGATCATTCCGGTTCCCATCACGCCAGTTCCAATAAAGCCAATTTTCATCTTATCACCTCACGATTGATTTGCGTTTATTTTAACATGCTGACAACTTGAAATTGGCAGATCTTTTAGCCGTTAAAAAGATTCATGGCTTTAACCAAAAAACGGTGTCGGCGGAACCCCGGCACCGTTTTTGATTTATTGCAGTATCTGACCAGGCAGAGTCTTGAGATTTTGCAGCGTCAGCTTTGAATGATGCTGATCAAGCCGCATCTGAGCAATCAAGTCATCCACGCTCGCGAACTTGACCTCGCCGCGCAGTCGCTTGATCCAACGCACCTGCACGTTTTCGCCATAAATCATCTGGTTAAAGTTGAACAGATTGATCTCCAGTGTTTTTTCGTTGTGCTCACCAAACGTAACGTTGCGCCCGACACTGGCCATACCATCATACCAGCGGTCACCGATCTTGAGCTGCACCACATAGACACCGATTGCAGGAATCCACTCTGCTTCAGGCCAGGCAACGTTGGCCGTGGGAAAGCCCAATGTCCGGCCCCGTGCAAAGCCATGCACGATCACACCAGAAGTCTGGTAATAGTAGCCTAAAAGCTCATTAGCCGCTTGCACGTCACCAGAATCGAGCAGCTGACGAATCCGCGTTGAGCCAATCTTATGATTATCCTGCAGCGTCATTTTATCAACGGTAACAACTTCAAAGCGGCCCTTGGCAAAATCCTTTAGATGCGCCATATTAGCCAGGCTGGCATCTGCTCCATAGGTGTGGTCATAGCCAGCTACGGCAACCTTTGTATGAAAGCCCACCAGATACTGATCAACAAACTTCTGCGGATCCAAAGCGGACAAGGCAGAAGTAAGATTGACCAGATAAACGCGATCGACACCCAGCTGCTCTAAGAGATCCAGCTTGCGCGGCAATGGTGTCAAATAATGCACCCCGCCAACTGGATATTGCTGATAGACGATTTCGGGACGGTGATCATAAGTCAAAACAGCCAGGGGAACCCCTTTTTCATCGGCAATTTTGCGCGCTGCTTTGATCACAGCTTGGTGACCACGATGAATGCCATCAAAAAAGCCCATTGCCAAAACGACTGGCCCTTCTGGAATCAGTTCCGGATCATAGGGATGATGGATTTTGATAACTTGCATTGACCCCACCTACTTTGTCGACAGCATCTTGAGCGGCTTGTAAACATGATCTTTCAGTTGGTACAAGGCTTTGACCTCACCTTGATAAGTCAGCGCAACTTCTTGATCTTTAGTATCCAGATCACTTAGCCAACCGCCGTTTTGAACCTTTTTCCATTGTGCATCGGACAATTCTGCGTGGGGATAGCTTTTGAGCGCATAGTCCATTGGATAGACATAGCGGTTCATGATCTGAGCTTCCATGGCATCTTGAATGTCGGTCAAACTCAGGGTCTGGTCCAACTCAAAGCCACCACTCTTGGTCCGCGTCAGGCTGCTCATTACACCGGGGTAACCCAATTCTTTAGCCAGATCATACGCCAGCGTTCTTACATAGGTTCCTTTACTGCAGTCCACTACAAAGCGGATGCGCTGCTGCTGATTTTTTTCATCGTAGCTGGAAGCCGTCATTTCAAAACGTTCAATGTGTACGTGCCGTTTTGGTCGCTCTACGGTTTCGCCAGCCCGTGCATATTCATAGAGCTTTTTGCCATTGACCTTGATAGCTGAATACATTGGCGGAATCTGAATAATGTCGCCTGTCAGCTTTTGCATGGCTTTCCTGATCGTATCTTCAGCAATTGGCGCCGTAACTGGCTTTTGGGCCACGACTTCTCCATCCAGGTCCTGCGTGGTCGTAGCCTCGCCAACTAAAAGCTCTCCGACGTATTGTTTACCCGATGCCATTAAGAATTCAACGACTTTGGTAGCTTGCCCCACACAGATCGGCAAAACGCCGTCCACGTTTGGATCTAAGGTTCCTGAATGGCCGATTTTTTTGGTATGCAGAATCCGACGCAAGCGACTGACACAGTCAAAGCTGGTCATCCCGCGTTCTTTGTACAATGGAATAATTCCGTCCAAAATTCTCACCGCTTTCATTTCTAAAATAATAAAAGGGGGCCACAAGCTGGGCTCCCTTTTAATTGATTATCGCTCCTGCTTGTGCAGCTGGTTGATCAATTGGTCGATCCGACTGCCATAAGCAACCGATGGATCACGCTTAAACGTGAGCTCTGGAGTCTTGAAAATGTTCAGACGACTGCCCAGCTCGCTGCGAATCAGCCCCTTAGCCTTGTCCAGACCTTGTTGAGCCTTTTCGCCATCGCTGGCCTTGTCAGACAGCAGGCTGTAATAGATCGTTGCCTGCTGCAGGTCGCCCGTAACGTCAACGCCCGTGATCGTGATGTCTTGGACACGTGGATCACGTACGCGCTTTAAGAGGATGTCATCGACTTCACGCTGAATCTGTTCAGCCAGTCGATCCACCCGGTAGCGTTTATTTGGCATAATTGTTCTCCTTTGGCGACTAAAAGCTACTTAACGGGAACTTCCTTCATCTGGTAAGCTTCGATTACGTCGCCTTCCTTGATGTCGTTGTAGTTTTGAATCGTCAGACCACACTCGTAGCCTTGCTTGACTTCTTTAACGTCATCCTTGAAGCGCTTCAGACTGCCCAATTCACCTTCGTAAACGACCACGCCGTCACGAATCAAGCGGACCTTGGAGTCACGAGTAATCTTGCCGTCGATAACCATCCCACCGGCAATCGTACCAATCTTGGAAGCCTTGTAGATCTGGCGAACTTCAACCTGACCAACCGTTTCTTCCTTGTAGACTGGTTCCAGCATCCCCTTCATGGCATCTTCAACTTCTTCGATGGCGTTGTAGATAACCCGGTGCAGCCGAATATCAATGTTGTTGGATTCAGCCATCGACTTGGCCAGTGGCGTAGGGCGCACGTTAAAGCCGATGATAACCGCGTTGGAAGCTTCGGCCAAGGTAACGTCGGATTCAGAAATCGCACCAACGGCCTTGTGAATGATATCAACGCGAACGCCGTCAACCTTGATCTTTTCAAGTGACTGAGCCAGGGCTTCAACGGAACCCTGCACGTCGGCCTTGATGATTACTGGCAGCGTCTTCATCTGACCCTTCTTCATCGTGGCAAACAGGTTGTCCAGCGTTACGTGGCTGGTCTTTTGCCGTTCTTCAACCAGAGCCCGCTTAGCACGCTCTTCACCGGCAGCCCGAGCCGTCTTTTCGTCATCAAAGACAACGAACCGGTCACCGGCTTCTGGCACATCGTTTAAACCAGTAATCTCAACAGGCGTCGATGGCGTAGCTTCCTTGATGCGACGACCGTTTTCGTTGGTCATCGTCCGGACACGGCCAAACGTGTTGCCGACAACGATTGGGTCACCGACATGCATCGTACCTTGTTGAACCAGCAACGTAGCTACGGGACCACGACCTTGATCAAGCCGTGCTTCAACTACGGAACCAGCCGCGTTTTGATCAGGGTTGGCCTTCAATTCCATCATTTCGGCCTGCAGCAGGATCATGTCGAGCAGTTCATCGATGTTCTTGCCAAACTTAGCTGAGATGTTGACGAAGATCGTGTCGCCACCCCAGTCTTCAGGAATCAGCTCGTATTGAGCCAATTCTTCGATCACGCGGTTTGGATTGGCACCTGGCTTGTCGACCTTGTTAACGGCAACGATGATTGGCGTGTGGGCAGCCTTGGCGTGGTTGATGGCTTCAACCGTCTGTGGCATAACCCCGTCATCGGCAGCAACGACCAAGACCGTAATATCAGTGATGTTGGCACCACGCGCCCGCATTTCAGTAAAGGCCGCGTGACCTGGCGTATCCAGGAACGTAATCAGCTTGCCGTTGTAGTCAACTTGGTAGGCACCGATTGCCTGGGTGATCCCACCGGCTTCGGAATCCGTAACGTGGGAGTGACGGATCTTGTCCAACAGCGTCGTCTTACCGTGGTCAACGTGACCCATAACCGTAACGACTGGTGGCCGAGAAACCATGTGTTCCGTGTTTTGGTTTTCTTGATCAAAGAACTTGTCCAGATCGGCAATATCTTCTTGAACCTTTTCCTTGGCTTCGATACCGTAGTCAGCAGCCAACAGTTCAATCGTGTCCTTGTCCAGGGATTGGTTTTGGTTAACCATGACGCCGAGCATGAACAGCTTCTTGATGATTTCAGCTGCTGGCCGGTGCAAAAGCTTAGCCAGATCCTGTGCGTTCATGCCTTCAGTGTATTCAAGTACTTCTGGCAGTGGACGGTCCTTACGCTGCGTAGGTTGTTGCTTTTTAACCTCACGCATCCGCTGGTTCTTGTTATGCTTGTTGTTTTTGTTGCGACGGTTCTTCTTGTTGTTCTTGTTTTTGTTGAAAACGTGAACGCCACGGCCGCTGTCATCATTGCCGCCCCGGTTGTTGTTACGGTTATTGTTGGATGACTTTTGTCCATTTTGGTTTTGTGGACGATTGTTGTTTTCTTGGCGCTTTGGCTGTGCTGTCTTTTCTTGCTTAGGCTTGTTCTGCTTTACGGCAGCTGGCTTGTTGGCATTGCCGCCCTTAACCATGCTGCGCAGACGGTTGGCTTCTTCTGAGGTCACGGAAGACATATGACTTTTTACCGTGATTCCCTCCTTTTTGGCCATGTCTACCAGGTCCTTGCTTGGCATCTTCAGCTCTTTGGCTAGTTCGTAAATTCGTTCTTTGGCCATCGAATCACGCTCCTTTTTAATTTGTTGTTTCTTCAGCGTCGTTGGCTAGTTCGATTATGCGCTTGGCAAAACCGGCCTGCTCAACGGCAATCACCGTGCGCTTTTGTCCAATGGCCCGACTTAATTCGGCCTTGGTAAACATGGTGATAAGTGGTATCTGATAATATTGGCACTTGTTGATGAACTGCTTAACCGTGGATTTACCGGCATCACAAGCCAAAAAGACCACTCTGGCCTGATGAGCACGAATGGACTTTAAGACCAATCCCTCACCAGCCGTAATCTGTCCGGCGCGCCGAGCCAGTCCCAGCATGTTCAGCAGCTGCTGTTTGGAAGTCGTCATTAAACGTGACCAAACAGCTTAATGCGTTCTTGCAGGTGATCAGCATAGTCGATCAGCTGGTCGTAGAACTCATCTTCCAGCTTGACGCCGAATGCCTTATCAAAAGTGCGCTCCTTTTTGGCCCGCGTGGCAATCTTTACATCGGCGGCAATGTAGGCGCCCCGACCGGCTTTTTTACCAGTTGGATCCACGCTGACTTCGTTTTCCTTGTTGCGCACCACGCGAATCAGTTCTCGCTTGGGCATCATTTCACCGGTAACGATGTCTTTGCGCATCGGTACTTTTCTCTTTTTCATTGTTTCACCCCGCTGCTCAATTTAGTTCCATACAGATTCTATTGTAGTCTTATTCGGCGTCGGTTGCATCGTTTTGAGCATCATCGTCAAAATCATCAGTCTGATCATCAACGGATGGTGCTTCACTGGATGGCTTGATGTCAATCTTGTACTTGGTCAGCTGAGCGGCCAGACGAACGTTTTGACCGCGCTTGCCGATTGCCAGGGACAGCTGATCATCTGGTACGTAGACCGTGCAGCCATGGTGAACCTTGACGATCTTGTTGCCTTCGTGATCAACGCTGCCGGTGTCTTCTTCTTCACCGTTGTTGTCATCAAAGTCCAGACGGTCAACCGTAGCTGGCTTCAAAGCATTCTTGATGAAGACGGCTGGATCGGAGCTGTATTCGATGATATCGATGTTTTCGCCACCCAGTTGGTTAACGATGGCTTGAACCCGCGCCCCCCGTGGACCAACGCATGTACCAACCGGATCAATATTAGGGTCCTTGGAAGCCACGGCAACCTTGGAACGATCACCAGCCTCACGTGCACTGCCCTTCCATTCGATGGGGCCGTTTTGTTCCTTTAATTCGGGAACTTCTTTTTCAAACAGACGCTTGAGCATACCTGGATCCGTACGGCTAACCAGCACCAGTGGACCACGGTACTGACGCTTTTGCGTACCATCAGGCTGCTGCATTGGCTTGGCATCGGCTACCTTGTAGATGTAGACCTGAACGCGATCGTGAATGCGGTATTCTTCGTTTGGCATCGTTTGACGCTTGCTCAAGCCGGCTTCAACGCCGTCACCCAAGTCGATGTAGATGAAGCGGTTGTCTTCGCGAGAAACCTCACCTTCAACCAGTTCATTCAGCATCTTGTCGTACTTGTTGATAACACGGTCACGTTCGGCTTCGCGCAGCTTTTGCAAGACGATGTTCTTAGCCGTTTGGGCTGCTAGACGACCAAAGTCATGTGGCGTTACCTCTTGTTGGAACGTGTCACCCAGACTGTAGCCATGACTCTTTTCCCAAGCATCATGCAGGCTGATTTGTTCTTTAGGGTTCTCGACTTCTTCTACAACCGTCTTGTCAGAGAAGACCTTGAACTCACCCGTGTTTTCATCGATCTTGACTTCAACGTTGCTGGCGTTGTAGTTGGTCTTGTAGGCCTTTTCCAAAGCATCCGTCAATGCCTCGATGATGACTTCTTTTTTGATGCCCTTTTCCTTTTCCAGGACGTCCATGGCATCAAGCAGTTCTTGTGCTTGCTTTTGCTTCTTAGTGCTCATTTTGCTGCTCCTTTGTTAAAACTTGATTGCCAAACGTGCCTTGGCAATTTTTTTACGATCCAACGTAATCGTTTTGTGTCGCGTCTTATCCAGATAATCCAGCGTCAAGCTGTCAGGCGTCAGATCCGTCATCGTGCCCTCATAGACCTTGCGTCCGTCCACCGCTTGATACAGCGAGACGTGAATATAGTCGTTCAATGCTCGCTGATAGTCGCTTTCTTTTTTCAAGGGCCGTTCCGCACCCGGTGAGGATACCTCTAAAAAGTATGCCTGGGGAATCGGGTCAGGGTCAACGTTGTCCAAAGCCTCGCTCAGCTGATCACTGACCGTGGCACAGTCTTCCAGCGTAATACCGCCTTCTTTATCGATATAGACTCTTAGATACCAGCTCTGTCCCTCTTTAATAAATTCGATATCATACAGCTCAAAGTTATGCTCAGCCAGGATCGGCTCAACCAGCTTTTCAACCGCGTCAACTACCGTACTGCTCAAATCCGCCACCTCCAATTTCATTGCAATAAAAAGAGCGAGCATTGCTGCTCACTCCCTAACGAGTTATTCACTATTGACAGTATAGCATCTTTGTTTTCACTTAGCAACCATGAGCGGAATTTGACTGCTAATTGGATAAAGTCAGACTGATAACGTAACAAATATGACCAGCCAAGCTACAAACAAGGCATCTTAACACGTGGCTTAAAACAGACTAAGCTGATTTTCATCCGGCAAGTCGTCTAAGACATGGTTGGCTGTCATAAACTCAATCAAAGTCTGTGAAACCTTACCGCGCTCGGAAAGATCTTCTTTGGAAAGGAACGGTCGCTGGGCCCGGGCGGCTACGATCTGCTTGGCAACGTTGACCCCCAGTCCAGGAATAGCTCGAAACGGTGCAATCAATGAATTGCCATCAATCAGCCAGTCCGTAGCATCGGAACGATTCAGATCAACCATCTCAAAGTTGTAGCCGCGTTCCAGCATTTCATTGGCCAATTCCAAAATCGTCAGCAGACTCTTATCCTTGGCACTGGCTTCATTGCCCTGGTCGTTGATCTGCTGCATGCGCGCCTTGACGGCATCCTTACCATGCGCCATGGCGACTACGTCAAAGTCATCGGCCCGCACCGAGAAATAGGCGGCGTAGTATACCAATGGAAAGTAGACCTTAAAGTAGGCAATCCGCAGCGCCATCAAAACATAAGCTGCCGCGTGCGCCCGTGGGAACATGTATTGGATCTTCAGACAAGAATCCAGATACCATTGTGGCACGCCCGCCTGCAGCATCTTTTCTTGCCATTCTTCTGGAATCCCGCGCCCTTTACGCACGTGCTCCATGACCTGGAATGACGTTTCTGAATCCAGGCCATAGTGGATCAAGTCGGTCATGATGTTGTCACGACAACCGATAACGTTGGCAATCGTAGCAGTACCGTTTTTGATCAGTTCTTGAGCGTTGTCCAGCCACACGCCAGTCCCATGAGAAAGGCCAGAGATCTGCAGCAGCTGTGAGTAGTTCTTCGGGTGCGTATCGTCCAGCATTCCCCGTACGAAGCGGGTCCCGAATTCTGGCAATCCCAAGGTCCCAGTTTTACTTTGAATCTGTTCTTCAGTAACACCCAAGATGTCGGGACTGGAAAACAGACTCATCACCCCAGGATCATCCATTGGAATCGTCTGTGGATTGACACCAGAAAGGTCTTGCAAAAAACGAATCATGGTTGGATCATCATGACCCAAAATATCCATCTTCAAAATGTTGTCGTGAATTGAATGGAAATCAAAGTGTGTCGTCTCCCAGGCTGCGTTTTGATCATCAGCTGGATACTGCACCGGCGTAAAGTCATAGATGCTCATGTCATCCGGTACGATAATAATTCCGGCTGGGTGCTGACCGGTCGTCCGCTTAACGCCGGTTGCACCTTTGGCCAGGCGATCCTCTTCGGCACCACGGAACTGCTGCTCAGTATCGCGTTCAAAGGCCTTGACGTAGCCATAAGCCGTCTTGTCGGCCACCGTACCGATCGTCCCGGCCCGATAAACGTTCTTTTCACCAAAGAGCACCTTCATGTAGTTATGCGCGATCGGCTGGTAGTCGCCAGAAAAGTTCAGATCGATATCGGGAACCTTATTACCCTTAAAGCCAAGGAAAGTCTGGAACGGAATGTCATGACCGTCTTTAATCATCAAAGTCCCACATTTAGGGCAGTCCTTATCTGGCATATCAAAGCCCGAGCTGTACTCACCTTTTGTGTAGAAGTGGCTGTATTGACAGTTGGGACAGCGATAATGCGGCGGAAAGGCGTTAACCTCGGTAATTCCGGCCAGGTTGGCCACGACTGATGATCCAACCGAACCACGCGAGCCAACCAGATAACCGTCTTTATTGGACTTGGCTACCAGGCGCTGGGCAATCAGATAGATAACTGCGTACCCGTTGCCGATGATCGAATTTAATTCCAATTCGACACGATCCTTAACCAGCTTTGGCAATGGATCGCCATACCAGGCATGCGCGGTATCCCAGGTCCGCTTGGCCAATTCTTCATTGGCGCCCTTCATGTTCGGTGTGTGCAGCGAATCTTGCACTGGCCGCATTTCTTCAATTGAGTCGGCCAAGCGATTGGTGTTTTTCACGACAATCTCGTGGGCCTTTTCTTCACCTAAAAAGGCAAACTGCTTGAGCATGTCATCAGTCGTTCTAAATGGTACGTCTGGCCGACGGGTCCGATTGAGTGGGTTGGCGCCACCTTGCGAGTTGATCAAAATGTGGCGATAGATCTTGTCTTCTGGATTGAGATAGTGTGCATCACCCGTTGCCACCACCGGCTTATCCAGGTCGGCACCCAATTTGACCATATTTTTGATGATGTCTTCCAGATGCGCGGTGTTTGAGATAATCTGCTGTTCAATCAAAGGCGCGTAGTTTGGCTTGGGCTGAACCTCAATAAAGTCATAGTATTGTGCTTTTTGCTTGGCATCCGTGTAGCCTTTTTCCATCATGGCGGTAAAAACTTCGCCTCTTGAGCAGGCCGTCCCAATCAAAAGTCCATCGCGGTAATGATCCAACACGCTACGCGGAATCCGTGGTACTCGGTAAAAGTACTTAACGTTGGCCAAAGAGACCAGTTTGTAGAGATTCTTTAAGCCATCACGATTCTGAGCAAAGATCGTCGCATGAAACGGCCGCCCATGACGATAAGCGCCATTATCCGAAATATGCTTGTTCAAATCATCTACGTACTTGGCATCGTAGCGCTTTTCAGCATCTCTTAAAAAGATGTGCAGCAAGTGTCCCGTTGCCTCGGCATCATGGTCGGCCCGGTGGTGGTGATCAAGTCCAACCTTAAACTTACGGCTCAAAGTATCCAGCGTAAACCGGTGCATTTCTGGGTGTAAAAAGCGCGCCAATGGCAAAGTATCGATCACCGGAGCTGTAATCCGTGGCAAGCCATCACGCTCATAGCCGGTATTCAAAAAGCCCATATCAAAGCTGACGTTGTGTCCAGCCAGCAGGCAGCCCGCACAAAAGTCTTGGAACATTTGAAAGACTTCGGTTTCCGACTTGGATCCCTTAACGTCTTCGTCAGTAATCTTGGTCAGTTCCTTGGTTTGTTCAGAAAGCGGGAAGCCCGGATCGATAAACTGGTTAAACGAGTCTAATACCTCACCATCACGCATCTTGACGGCCGATAATTGAATCACCTTATCATAGATCGCTGAAAGCCCCGTTGTTTCCACGTCAAAGATGACATACGTGTTGCCTAAAAGCTCATCGTGGTTTTCGTTGTAGACCAAAGGAATCCCATCGTCAACGACATTGGCTTCCACACCATATAAAATCTTGATCTTGGCATTGCCTTTTTTGTCATGGCTGGCGTTAAACGCCTCGGGGAAGGCCTGCACGCCAGCATGATCGGTTACGGCAATGGCCTTCATCCCCCATTTTTCGGCCTGTTTGATGTAGTCGGAAATTGAGTTGGTGGCATCCATCGTACTCATCGTGGTATGCAGATGCAATTCAACGCGCTTTTCACCTTCCGCGTTGTCTTTTCTGGCAGGATGGCTGACTTGTTGAATCGCATAGGCCATGATCGTCAAATCACGCATGTAAGTGTCTTCTTGAACCGGGCCGCGTGCCTTGATCCATTCGCCTTCCTTGATCGCCGCAAACTTGGCCTCGTCTTCTTTGTTGTTGGAAAATTTCTTGATTGCAAATGATGATGTGTAGTCGGTTACCTCTAAGATCAGCAGCTGGCGACCACTGCGCAGCTCACGGACTTCTTTGGAGAACACGTATCCTTCAACGACCACGTTGCGCTCTTCTTCCGTGATCTCAGCCATCCGCCGAACCGGTTCCTTGGGATTGATCGGCTTGCCAATCACCAACGGACCATCACCCAGGTCAGGCAGCGAATTATCCTGCTGCTTTTTTTCGGCCTTTTGCTGCTGCAGTCGTTCCATAGCCTTTTTTACCAGCTCTTGGTCTTGTTGCTGCTGTTTGGCCTTGAGCTCTTTGATTTTTTGTTCAGAAGCCGACTGATCGACTAAGGGATGAATTCGAAACTGTGGAAAACCGACTTTTTGATAGCCTTCTTCAATCGCACTCAGCAGATTCTTAACGAAAAAGTCCTTGATGGCTTCGTTTTCCAACAGCAGCTGAACGCGATTGCCATCGACTTCGGGGATCGTTTTTGAACAGACCTCGCGTGCCATTGGCGATTCGCCGACTTCGGCATCAACCACGTATGACCAGTAGTCAACAACTGCCTTGCCATCCAATTCATCGGTTGGCGTAACGATCCTGACTTTGGCATTAACGCCGGCCAGCTGGCTAAAGCTCATCTGCAAAGCCGAGATGAACTGCCGGAATAATGCATAAGGCATGACCTTGCGCAATACAATGTCAAATTCCCAGCATTTGGACTTGCGGTGAACGATTACCTGCTTGATCTTGCCATCCTTAAAGGCCGGATCATTTTTATCCATCTTTAGTTGATCCAACAGATGCTCAAACAGCTCGTGTCGTGATAACTCCACTCCAATGCTCCTCTCTCATTCATTAAAAAAAGCGGCTAAAAGCAGAATCTATTCTACCTTCAAACCACTTTTTGTAAAGTCTGTCGCTCAAAATTTATTCAGCGGCGGTTTCAGTATTTGGCATCAATTGCTTGAGCAAAATGCCAACCGTGTTTTCGACTTCTTCTTGCTTGATTTCGATCGTTTCGCCAGTCTTACGGATCTTGACTTCAACGATGCCTTCGCTGGCCTTCTTGCCGACCGTGATCCGCAGCGGCAGACCAATCAGATCGGCATCGGCAAACTTGACGCCGACCCGTTCCTTACGATCGTCGAGCAGCACTTCATAGCCGGCTGCTTCCAAAGTTTTGGTGATGCTTTCGGCCATCTGCATCTGTTCATCGTTTTTGGCATTGACTGGGATCACATGCACGTCAAATGGTGCGATGCTGTCTGGCCAGGCCAAACCGTGTTCATCGGCCGTTTGTTCAGCAACTGCTGACAGCAGCCGGGAAACTCCGATCCCGTAGCAGCCCATTACCATGTCGGTTTGACGACCATTTTGATCCAGCACTTGAGCACCAAGAATCTTGGAGTAGTGCGTCCCCAGCTTGAAGATGTGACCCAATTCGATCCCACGCGTAAACTTGATTGGCTGACCGTCTGGTGCAATTTCGCCTTCTTGAACGTTACGGAAATCGCCAAACTCATCAACACGGAAGTCGCGATCGAGGTTGGCATTGACGTAGTGGAAGCCATCGTCATTGGCACCGCAAGCCATGTTGACCAATACCTTGACGTAGTTGTCGGCTAAGATCTTCACTTCTTCACCAACACCAACTGGCCCCAGTGAACCAGGGTGAGCACCCAAGTATTTTTCAGCATCTTCTTCAGTGGCCAGACTGAGTTCTTCACAGTCCAACGCGTTTTCGACTTTGGTTTCGTTAACTTCGTCATTGCCGCGCATCAATACCAGCACTGGTACCGTTTCTTCTTCATCCATCTTAGCCATGTACAGCATGGACTTGATGATCTGGCTGCTTTCCATCCTCAGGCTTTCAGCCGCCTCGTCAACACTGTGAGCACCTGGCGTTGGCTGCTTGGTAAGTTCAGCCGGCGCATCGGTCTGTTGAACGCCAGCAAACTTGCTCGTCGCCTTTTCCAAGTTGGCTGCGTAGGTACCATCCGTGTAAGCAATCGTGTCTTCACCCACTTCAGCTGGTGCGGAGAATTCTTGTGAGTTCTTGCCGCCCATCGTACCAGAGTCGGCTAAGATTACCTTGTAGTCCAGCCCAATGCGATCAAAGATGTTGCGATAAGCCTGTGCCTGCAGATTGTAGGCTTCATCCAGACCGGCTTGATCAGCTGAGAATGAATAGCCGTCCAGCATCTCAAATTCCTTGCCCCGTAAGATACCATAGCGTGGCCGATCTTCATCACGGAATTTGTCTTGCAATTGGTAAACAACCAATGGCAGCTTCTTGTATGATTGGACACTGTCACGCAGAATGCTGGTAACCGTTTCTTCATGCGTAGGTCCCAGGATAAATTCACGATCGCGGCGGTCCTTGAGCTTAAACAGGTTATCCCCATAGCTTTCGTAACGGCCCGACTTTTTCCACAGGTCGGCTGGCAAAAGTGCTGGCATCATCATTTCAACCGCACCGGCTTTGTCCATTTCTTCGCGAATGATGTTTTCCACCTTGCGAATCACGCGGTAGGCCATTGGCAGATATGCCCAGACCCCGGCCGAGACTTGATAGATGTAGCCGGCGCGCACCATCATCTTATGGCTGAGCGCTTCAGCATCAGCTGGTGCTTCTTTTTTGGTAGGAATCAAAATCTTTGATTGCTTCATAATTTAAAAAAATACTCCTTTGAACGGCTTCATGAAACGGAGCCAGAAATTTTAATGAATAAAGTAGCGTTGAATATCGTTCCAAGTAACCAGAATCATCAACAGCATCAAGAAGGCAAAGCCAATGATCGTAACGATGCCTTCTGCTTTTTCGGGAATCGGCCGTCTGATAATCGCCTCGATGATGTTTAATAACAGCTTACCACCATCTAATGCAGGAATCGGCAGTAAATTGACGATCCCCAGGTTAATCGATAACAAGGCCAAGAAGTTGAGCACCCCGTTGATCCCAAGTGCCGTGGCCTGCGACGTGCCGGCATAAATGGCAACCGGCCCGCCCAAGTCATTAAGGCTAAAGCCATGCGTAAACATGTGCCCCAACACACTGAAAATCAGAGTACCGGCCTGAACGAACCGTTGCCAGCCAAACGTGATCCGCGACTTGGCATCGGTCTTTTGCTCTTCAACAATACCGACTTGACCAACCGTCTCATTGCCCTGCTTGACTTTTTTAGGCGTCATCGTCGTGGTATACGTATGACCATTGCGCTGGTATTCAACGGTCAGCTTTTTGCCTGGATTGCCCGAGATTCTAGTTGCCAAAGCCGTCCAGTTCTTGGTTCGGTGACCATTGATCTCAGTAATCCGATCGCCTGCCTTCAAGCCTGCTTTGGCTGCTACGGAATCAGTCTGCACCTGACCAAGCCGATTGCTGTTGGTTGGAATGCCGCTGAGCGTAAAGCCCAAAATGATAAAGACAACCAATGAAAGCAAAAAGTTGTTAAATGGTCCGGCAAAGTTGGTCAGCATCCGATTGCCCAGGCTGGCCGAACGGAACTGAACATCTTTGGGAGCAATTTGAACGACGGTGCCATCATTTTCGATAATCGTGGCATCATGATCGACACTATAGGTCTTAACCGTACTTTCATCACCATTGACGTAGCCTTTGATCCACAAGCCTTCGTTTAGGTCATGATCGATCAGCTGCAGCGGAATCCCTTGAAACAGTGTGTTTTTGTCACTGGTATTGATGCTGGTAACTTTTTGCTGGTCGTTAAGCTGAATGGAAACCGGCGTTCCGGGACGCAGCGACTCCTCATCTTCTTCATCGGCACCTGCCAGTCGAACGTACCCGCCCAATGGCAGAATTCGGATCGTATAAGTCGTGCCATTTTTGCGATGCCACCAGATCTTGGGACCCATGCCAATCGAAAATTCACGAACCAGAATGCCGGCCCGCTTGGCAAAATAGTAGTGGCCATATTCGTGAACCAAAACCAGCAGCCCAAAGACAATAATAAAGGTAATAATCGTTAATATCACAGAATCGCCTACCTTTCGGCCAGCTTAGATAATCCCCAGCAGGTACAGGGCCGGCATGACCAGCAGCATGCTGTCAAACCGGTCCAAAATACCACCATGGCCAGGCAGGATCTTACCGGAGTCCTTAACGCCGTAGAATCGCTTGAGTGCTGATTCAACCAGATCACCAAACTGACCCAAAATCGAAAGCAGCAGCGTCAAGAAGACCATCAAGCCCCAGTTATGATAGCCAACTGGGAAGAAGTAGAGGTAAACGGCTAAGACCACCGTGGCCAAAAGCGTACCGCAGATCGAGCCTTCCCAGGTTTTATTCGGACTGACGCGCGGTGCCAGCTTGTGTTTGCCCAGCTTGCGGCCAAACAGATAGGCGCCACTGTCAGTCAGCCAGACGATCAGCATGGCGTACAGAAGCGTCGTAAAGCTGACGGCCCGTGCTGCCAAGAAGTTGTTAAAGCCAATGCCGACATACAGCATCCCCAACGCCAAGACCCCGGCATCGTCAAAACTAAAGCGCTGCTTATGCACAACCGTATGCAGCAATAAAAGCAGCACCATTACGTACATGGCAAACAGCCGCGTAATATGACTCGGCAAAAAGTCCAGCCAGCTGTTGGGCAGGACCATGATTGCCACGCCAATATAGCTGATGATCGCTGGAAAAGACGTCAGAAACATCTTTTTCATGCTGAGGATTTCACCGATTGCAATCATCCCTAAGACGACTGCCGCAATCGTTAATGGCCAGCTGCCATAGACAATCAGTGGAATAAAGATTGCCAAGGCAACGACTGCCGTAATAATCCGTGTTTTCACTAATCTTCACCCGTTTCTATTTATTTACCAAACCGCCAAAACGACGGTGCCGCCCTTGAAATTCAATCAGGCAGCGTTTAAGCGTCTCGCCATCAAAGTCTGGCCAGTGTTCTGGTACGAACAGCAGCTCACTGTAGGCAATCTGCCAAAGCATAAAGTTTGAGATCCGCTCTTCGCCGCTGGTCCGAATCAAAAGATCAGGATCGGCAAACTCGCCCAGCTGAGCTGACATCAGATGGCTGCTGATCGTGTCTTCAGTGATGGAAGCAGGATCAAGTTCGCCGGCTGCCGCCTGTTGAGCAATTGTCTGCACGGCCCGCTTGATTTCATCACGCGCCCCATAGTTGAGCGCAAAGTTTAGAATCATGCCGTCACAGTCTTTGGTATCAGCCATGGCATCATTAACGACTTTTTGCGTTTTTTCTGGCAGTCTGGTGATATCACCCATAACCGTTACCCTAACATTATGCTTAACCAGGTCTGGCACGAACGTATTAAAGAAGCGAATCGGCAAGTCCATCAGGTAGCTGACTTCGCTCTCTGGCCGCTTCCAGTTTTCCGTTGAAAAAGCATACAGCGAAAGCACTTTTACGCCAAGATCGCTGGCAGCAATCGTAACTTTTTTTACCGTCTGCATGCCTTGTTTGTGACCCGCCACGCGAGGCAGGTGTCGCGCCTGCGCCCAGCGGCCATTGCCATCCATGATAATGGCAACATGAGCTGGGATGCGGGACATATCCAATTGCGGCTCATCTGCCGCCTGGTGATTCTTGTTAAACAAGAACAACCCTCCATTTCCGCATTGTTTTTTAATTGCAACACTTTTCATTTTACCAGAAATCTAGGCCTGGCTCTACATTTGTCGCCAACTATGCATAATATTAAGCTAGATTTTAGTATGGCTGGCACGGTCCTCAGTAAAAAATAAAAAGAAACCAACGCCACGCACGTTGATTTCTCTTTTGAGTTAGAATATAGAACTTAGCCTTCCAGCAGTTCTTTTTCTTTTTCGTCGGCAATCTTTTCCAGGTTCTTGATTCCTTCATCGGTTTCTTTTTGAACCTTGTCTTCCAGCTTGTGGAATTCATCATCGTTAAAGTCGCCGTTCTTGTTGCCCTTCTTCAGGTCATCCATGGCTTCCCGCCGTACGTTGCGGACCGCAACCTTGGCCTTTTCCAGTTCAGCCTTAACCTGCTTAACCAGTTCCTTACGCCGTTCTTCAGTCAGTTGTGGGATCACCAGCCGAATTGCGGAACCATCGTTTTGAGGCGTCAAGCCCAGGTTAGAAGCGTAGATAGCCTTTTCAATCTCATCCAGCAGACTTTCGTCATATGGTGAGATCAGCAGTTGCCGTGCCTCTGGAATCGTAATCGAGGCTACTTGGTTCAAAGGCGTTGGCACGCCATAGTATTCAACCTTAACCGAGTTTAACAGACTAGCATTGGCACGACCAGCCCGAATGTCAGCCAAAGACCGGCGCAGTGCGTCACCGGACTTATTCATCTTTTCTTTAGCTTCTGCTAGGATTTGTTTACCATCAGCCATTATTTATTCCCCCTCAATCGTCGTCCCAATCTCTTCGCCTTTAACGACACGGACAATGTTGCCAGGCGTGTTCAGATTGAAGACTACCAATGGAATGTGATTGTCCATTGACAGCGAGCTGGCAGTGGAGTCCATCACTTGCAGGTGTTTGTCTAAAATGTCCATATGCGTCAGATGATCGAACTTAATGGCATCCTTGACCTTGTTTGGATCAGCAGAGTAGACGCCATCGACCCCGTTTTTGGCCATCAGAATGGCATCAGCGTCCATTTCAGCAGCCCGCAAAGCAGCCGTCGTGTCGGTAGAGAAGTATGGTGAACCCGTACCGGCAGAGAAGATAACAACGCGGCCCTTTTCGAGGTGGCGAATAGCCTTGCGACGAATGTATGGTTCAGCAATCTGGCGCATTTCGATGGCCGTTTGAACCCGCGTTGGCACACCAACTGATTCCAAGGCATCCTGCAACGACAGACCGTTCATGATCGTACCCAGCATCCCAATGTAGTCAGCCTGGGCACGTTCCATCCCCATCTGTTCGCCGGTAATACCGCGCCACATGTTACCACCACCGCAGACGATGCAGACTTGAACGCCCAAATCGCAGACCTGCTTGATTTCTTCAGCGATCTTCTTGATTACCGGTGGATTGATGCCGAAGCCTTTTTCACCAGCCAAAGCCTCACCACTAAGCTTCAAGACGATCCGGTTGTATTTTACTTTAGACATTTGAAATTCCTTCCTGCTATGCACGATTTTGCAAAAAAAGCGCACCGATGTCATCGACCAGTGCGCATTTCGTCAATTAACGAATTACTTCAGTTGTTCCTTGACTTCAGCAGCCAGGTCGCTTTGCTTCTTTTCGATACCTTCACCGACTTCGTAGCGAATGAAGCTCTTCAGCTTGCCACCCTTGGATTCAACGTATTCAGCAACCGTTACGTCTGGGTCCTTGACAAAGTCTTGGTCTGCCAGGCAGATTTGGGACAGGAACTTGTTAAGACGGCCTTCAACAATCTTGTCAACGATCTTTTCAGGCTTGCCTTCGTTCAGCGTTTCTTCCTTGAAGACTTCGCGTTCGTGAGCCAGGCGATCAGCTGGAACATCTTCACGAGTCATGAATTCTGGGTTAACGGCAGCAACGTGCATAGCAACGTCCTTAGCCGTTTCTTCGTCAGCACCTTCCAGAACGACCAGTGCAGCAATTCGGCCACCTTGGTGCAGGTAAACACCAAAGTTGTCGCCGTCTTCCTTGTTAACGAAGGCAAAGCGGCGCAGAGAAACCTTTTCACCAGTCTTTTGCGTCGTGGAGATCAGGTCATCGTTCAGCGTACCGTTGGCCGTCTTGGAAGCCAGGGCAGCGTCCAGGTCAGCTGGCTTGTTTTCCAGCAGTACCTTGGTAACGTCAGCCAGTGATTCCTTGAATGGGTCAGAAGCAGCCACGAAGTCCGTTTCTGAGTTCAATTCAACGATAACGGCCGTGTTGCCGTCAACGGCGATGTTGGTCAGACCTTCAGCAGCGATCCGGTCGCTCTTCTTGGCAGCCTTGGCAATCCCCTTTTCACGCAGCCAGTCCATTGCCTTGTCCATGTCACCATCGCTGGCAACCAGGGCCTTTTTGGCATCCATGATACCGGCACCGGACTTCTTCCGCAGTTCCATTACTTGCTTAGCTTTGATTTCAGCCATGAGTACGTCTCTCCTTAAAATTAGATGTTTTAATAAAAAAGGCTGTTTTGCGCTTAGGCCAAAATGGTCCAAACTGCAAAACAGCCCAAGCGTTAACTAATTTGGTTAGTTGTTGCCTTCAACGCTGTTCTTCAGATTTTGCAGATCGTCTGAAGAAACTTCCTTTGGTTCGTCAGCAGCTTCAACGGCTACTTCAGCTTGCTTGGCATCGTCTTGGCCTTGCTTGCCTTCGATGACAGCATCTGCCATCTTAGCCGTGATCAGACGAACGGCACGAATAGCATCATCGTTGGATGGGATGATAACATCAACATCATCAGGGTCAGTGTTGGTGTCAACCATGGCAACGATTGGAATGTGCAGCTTTTGAGCTTCCTTAACAGCGATTTGTTCCTTGTGTGGGTCCACAATGTACAAAACGTCTGGGATGCGTGGCATGTCTTCGATACCGCCCGGGAAACGTTCCAGCTTTTCGCGTTGCTTAGTCAGCACGGAAACTTTCTTCTTTGGCAGTACATCGAACGTACCGTCTTCGCTCATCTTCTTCAATTCCTTCAGGCGAGCAATCCGGGATTGGATCGTCTTCCAGTTGGTCAGGGTGCCACCCAGCCAACGGTGGTTGACGTAGTATTGACCTGCACGCACAGCTTCTTCTTCGATTGAGTCTTGTGCTTGCTTCTTCGTACCAACGAACAGAACAACGCCGCCCTTAGCAGCAACGTCCTTCATGTAGTCGTAGGCCGTGTCGATCATCTTGACCGTCTTTTGCAGATCGATAATGTAGATGCCGTTGCGTTCCGTAAAGATGAATGGCTTCATCTTAGGGTTCCAGCGACGAGTTTGGTGACCAAAGTGGACACCGGCTTCAAGCAATTGCTTCATGCTAACAACAGACATGAATCATACCTCCAAATAGTTTTTCCTCCCTGTCGTTCAACTGTCAGGGGCACCGATTGGCACTTCCTCTAACATCCCGCCAGGTGTGAATTGGGCATTTAGCACCGACTGATAGTATACAAAAAAAGGCCTGTTGTCGCAAGCCTTTTTTCTTCAGTATTTTAATTAGTCGAATTTAACCAGCTTGTCGGAGGTGCCGGTTTCGATCAGATCCTTGTTGGCTGACAGACTGTACTTAACCATGTTTTGTACCGCCACGTTGGTGTAAAAGGCCGTATGTGGCGAGATCAGGACGTTTTCACGCGAGTTGAGGTTCCAGAATTCTGGGTAGGTCATGTTCTTGCCCGTCATGTCGTGGTTGAAGACTTTGGTTTCATCTTCCAAAACGTCCAAGGCAGCCCCGGCAACCTTGCCAGAATCAAGCGCATCAATCAGTGCCTGTTCATCGATCAGCGGACCACGTGAAGCATTGACGATAAAGACGCCATCACGCATTTTATCAAAGGCTTCTTGGTTCAGCATGTGCTCAGTTGATGGGAACAACGGAATGTGCAGCGTTACAACCGTTGCCTTGGCATACAATTCATCCAAGGTATCGACGTAGAGGCCTTCTTTTTCCAGTTCAGGATTGTGGTAGACATCATAGGCAATTACCTTGGCGCCAAAGCCCTTGTAAATGTCGATGGCAACGCGGCCAATGTGCCCCGTACCGATCACGCCGACCGTCTGCTGGTTCAGTTCTTGAGAAATCTGTGGTGCCCAGCGGAAGTCATTGCGTTCAAACTTATGGAAGTATTCCTTGGTCCGCCGCAACAGATTCATCAATTGCGTAACGGAAAATTCAGCGATGGCGGCTGGTGAATATACTGGCACGTTGGTAACCTTAAACCCATACTTCTTAACCGTAGCCGGGTTCATGTTGTCAACTCCAACATTACGCAGTGAAACATTATGAATGCCATAAGCGTCCAGCTTTTTAAAAACCGCATCGGTATATGGCTTTTGCTGGTAGACAACTACCCCGTCAAATCCTTTTGCCATTACGACCGTTTCTTCATCCAGCAGCTTGTCGGTAATTTCAACTTCAACTTCTGGGTTTTCTTGTTCCCATTCCTTAACGAAAGGCTTTTCATCTTCACGAATACCATAAGCTAAGATCTTCATTGATTTCATACCTCCGATTGGCTTAGTTATTTTTCATCGTTATTTCCAGTATAACCCAAAAGTTCATAATTTAACAATTTTAGCTATTTTTGTTTATGAAAGCTCTTTAAAAGAAACCAGCATGGCGCGAAAACGCTTCTAAAAATCTAGCTTTGCTGCTCAAAAAAACACGATGTCCGCAAAACATCGTGTCAGAATTACTATCCTAGTTTAACCATTTTGTCGCTGGCGCCCGTCAAGATCAGTTCACGACTGGCATCCAGACTCTGTTCGACCATATTGCGCACGGCTTCATCCGTATAGAATGCCGTATGCGGTGTAATCAAAACGTTCTCGCGTGATTCAAGATTATCAAACGCTGGATAATTGGACGGCTGGTTGGCCATATTCTTGTTAAAGATCTTGGTCTCATCCTCTAAAACATCCAAGGCCGCCCCGCCAACCTGGCCGCTGTCGAGCGCTTCAATCAGATCCTGCTCATCGATTAAAGAACCGCGCGACATATTAATAATCAAAACACCCTTTTGCATTTTGGCAAAAGAATCCCGGTTGAGCATGTGGTAAGTTGATTTGACAGCTGGCACATGCAATGAAATTACCGTAGATTCTTTGTACAGCTCATCCAAAGAATCAGTAAATACGCCAGCCTTAACCAGATCTGGCTTGGGACGGTGATTGTAGACCATGACGCGCGCGCCAAACCCTCGACAGATATGCGCCATCACGCGGCCGATGTGCCCAGCCCCGACAATGCCAACCGTCTGCTGATTGAGTTCCTTGCCAATATTTGGCGCCCAGCGATAATCCCGTTTGGCAAACTTATTCTGAAATTCCTTAGTTCGCCGCAACAAGTTCAGCAGCTGCGTGACGCCAAATTCGGCAATCGCCGCTGGTGAATAGACTGGTACGTTGGTAATCTTAAAACCATATTTAACCGCCGCCTTAGTGTCAACGTTATCAATACCAACGTTGCGCAATGAAAGGTTGTGAATATTCATTTCATGCAGCCGCTTTAAAAGGTCAGCCGAGTAGTTTTTCTGTTGGTAGGCAACTACGCCATCGCAGCCCTTGGCCAATTCAGCTGATTCAACATCTAGCAGCTTGTCGGTCCAGACCAGTTCCACATCTGGATTGGCCCATTGCCAGTTTTTAACATAGGGGCGTTCGTCTTCACGAATTCCGTACGCAATAATCTTCATATCTCAAATTCCTCCACTACATAAACAAATCTTTATCTCCAAAAATCGATTATACAGACAGATTTGCTTGAATGGAAGATTTTTTAATCATATTTTAATATTGTGGGCACGCAGGTAGGCAATCTTCTTAGCGCGCGGCTGATGCTTAAAGTGCCATTCCGCACTCAGCGCGTCATGCTGATTATCAAATTCTTCGTAATACAAAAGCTTGAGCGGGCGGCGTTTCTGCGGTCTGGTATACTTGGCTCCCCTGCCAGATTGATGCATCTTAAAACGACGCCAGACATCCGTGGAGTAGCCGCCATACAGTGTATGGTCTGCGCAATAGAGCACGTAAAAATAATAATGTCGCTCAGACGTTTTGACCATTAAGCATCGCCTGCACTTCCGGTCCATACTCGCCATCTTCACCCGCCACAATCAATGGCGGCATAATGCGCGTTCCATTTGGCTTGCCGTCTTTAATCGCCTCGATCAGCACCATATTGGCTTCCATCCCCGGTTTGGGATAGATAAACTTGATTCTTTTCGGCGCCAAGCGATGGGCCGTCATCGTAGCTAGGATTTCCGGCAGCCGATCTGGCCGATGTACCAGATAGCCGCGCCCATTCATTTTCAAAAGGCCGCTCATGCGATCACAGACCATTGCCAGATCAATCGTTAATTCATGCCGGGCAATTGCCAGATAGCGATTAGGATTTTTCTGACTCGCTGGCGCGTTCTTAAAATACGGCGGGTTGCAGACAACCACATCCGCATGATCTTTAGCCACGTACTGGTAAACATTGGCAACATCGTCATTGACCACGTCATAGCGGGCCGTCAGATCATTTAAGGCCACTGATCGCTGAGCCATATCAGCCAGCCGTTCCTGCAGCTCGATCTCATAAAAATGCCCGCCCAGCTTATGATGCAAAAACAGACCGATTGCACCATTCCCAGCACACAGATCCACGATTTTGGTTTTTTGACGCCGATTTGGCCGCACAAAATCAGCCAGCAGCACGGCATCTAATGAAAAAGCAAAAACTTCACTGGATTGAATAATTTGTACTCCTTGCGCACTGAGCTGATCAATGCGCTCGTTTGGTTTCAGCTGAACGGTTGTCATATTTTCCCTCACTTGGTTGCTAATAATTTGCTGTAGCGTATATGTTTGCTTGCATGTTTGAGTATGGTTCGTCATACTAAATATATAAAATTACTTTAAAAATTGGGAGTTGTTTAAATGCTCTATGATTTCTTGGTTCATCTGGTCAATCCGCTGTTAACGCTGTTCAATGGCCGACCCCAGATTGAACATAAAGATCGCCTTCCTGAGGGCAACTATATTATCGTCGCACCGCACCGTACCTGGATGGATCCGGTTCTATTGGCTCTGGCCGTTTATCCTAAAAAATTTACGTTCATGGCCAAAGAAGAGCTGTTCAAAGGACGCTTTGCCAGCTGGTTTCTGCGCAAGCTGGGTGCCTTTCCCGTCAACCGCAAAAATCCCGGTCCCTCTGCCATCAAAACTCCGGTCAGGCTACTGAAAAACAGTGATCGCTCAACCATCATCTTCCCGACTGGCTCGCGCTATTCCAGCAAGATCAAAGGCGGCGCGCTGATCATTGCCAAAATGGCCAACGTGCCGCTGGTGCCCGCCGTCTACCAAGGGCCATTGAAGCTAAGCAGCATCTTCAAACGGCAAAAGCGCAAGATCAGTTTTGGCGAGCCAATCTATATTGACCGTAAAATGCGGCTGACCGATGAGAATCAACAGGAATTGGAACGCCAGATGCAATTGGCATTCGATCAACTGGACGACGAGCTTGATCCCAATTACCACTACTATATGCCAGAAAAGCCCAAAAACGATGACTTTTAATCAAGCTTAAAGTCCTGACCTTAGCCTGGCAGCTGGCCAACCATAATCGGTCAGACTGGTCAGGATTGGCACCAATACTAATCAAAAAGGATCGATGCAGTGCACCGGTCCTTTTTGATTACTATTTGCCTGCTTTACGCGCTTGGGCCTTCATCGCTTGCATCATTTGGTGCAGTTTGCGATCTGAAGGTTTTTGGCCCATCTGCATCATCATCGTCCGCAGCATATCTTCAGAAATCGGCGGATTGTTACGCAGGTAGTTTTCCATGTATTTCCGAGCACCAAAGAAGCCAACCAAAAGGCCAACCAGCAGTGCCAGGATGATCAACATGATACTAAGCCCAGTACTCATGGATTTTTCCCCCTTATTTTAGATAACGATACTAATGTTACACGATATCGGCGTCAAATAAAAGGCGCATTCGATGAATTAGTCATCACGCAGCCCTTTTTTACGTTGAATCTGCCGAACTTTTTCCGGAGTGACCTCTTTGCCATCCTTATCAAAGATCCGCATCATTTCAATATTTGAGCGAAAAGCTTCCCGGAAATTCTTCAGATATTGATCACGCAGCTGTTTGCGTTCAGCTTTTTCGGCCGCAGTCAGTCCTTCTGTTTTGTTTTTATGCGCCAGCTCATTGATTCGTTTGAGCAGCTTTTCTTGTGCTTTTGAATCAGCCATAATTTTCTTCCCCTCTGCCTTAAACAGCGATTTTTACGTTACTTAGTGTAGCGAACGCCGCATTATTTAGCAAGCAATCCGCGCCGTTAAGTTTCAACGAACGTATGTTTGAAAACATTTGGCAAGTGTGATATAATTACTCCAAATCTGAAAATGAGGTGGCAACATGGTAAAAACAGCAGCCAGCAAGCAAATGGCCGTTCTCAGCTACATTCATCAACAGGTCGCCACTCACGGCTATCCGCCAACCGTTCGCGAAATCTGTAAAGCTGTCGGCCTTTCATCTACATCTACCGTTCACGGGCATATCAATCGGCTTATCAAGAAGGGGTACCTGCAAAAGGATCCTTCCAAGCCGCGTGCCCTAGAGATTACGCCCGCCGGCATGGATGTCTTGGGAATTGCGCCAAAGCAGGAAAAAATTCCATTGTTAGGAATCGTTGCTGCCGGTGAGCCGATTCTCGCGGTCGAAGATGCAACCGATTATTTCCCGATACCGCCTTCGATTCCGGATCATAACGATCTGTTTATGCTGCAGATTCAAGGTAATTCCATGGTCAACATGGGGATCTTAAACGGCGACAAGGTTATCGTTCGTAAACAGGATGCCGCTAAAAACGGCGATATCGTAATTGCCATGAATGATGACAATGAGGCTACCTGCAAGCGTTTCTTCAAGGAAAACGGTCATTATCGCCTGCAGCCGGAAAATGACACAATGGCCCCGATCATCCTGGACCGGGTAACTATTTTAGGCAAAGTCGTCGGGCTTTTCCGCGACAGCATCTACTAAAAAAGAGATGGGGCAATTCCCACCTCTTTTTTTGTTTTGCTAATCTATCGGCTCTTTTGCATCAGCTTTTTGACTGCTGGAACTGACCGCATCGGGAACGTCTACTTGATGCCCAAACTCCTTTAAGATCTGTTGGTCGTTTTCATTAGGATTTTTCACCTTGCAGGCAACCTCATCCAGATCAACGCGCCAGACATGAACCTGCTTTACCATGTCCTCCGTTAGCGGATGCGGCATTCGTGCCACGTAATGGTGCATCATTACAGTCAGTGCGTGTACTTTGTCTTCAGCTGCCGTCAATTCTTTAACCGTTCCCTTGCCAATTACGCTATGGAAACTGGCACTGAAAAGGCAGTCCCGCACTGCCGGAAGCAGTTGATAGTCGCTTTCCATCTCAACACCAATATGCGGATTAGCCTGCATCAAACGAGCGCGCTGACCGGCCGCATTCCCATGAAAGTAAAGATGAAAATGTTGCTGCTCATCCAATTCATAGCCAAAGTGGACCGGAACGACATACACCGATTCGTCATCCTGTACGCCGAGCCGCGCAATATCGCAATGCGCCATCACCCATTCAACCGTCATCGGATCAAAATAGATATCATTTCTCATCAAAAAGCGCCTCTTTTATAATCGTTTTTTAATAAATTACTGAAACTTGAAAGCCTAGAATCACGGCTAATCACCGTGACTCTAGGCTTTCTCGCGTAAAAAATAGAAAACGCAAGAACTCTCACGTTATACTTAAGTCATACCAAACTAAGTAGAAAAGAGTCTTGCGCGATGAAAAGTATAACCCAAATTCAAGCAAAAAACGACACTAAGCGCCTAATTTCCTCCTTTCTCCACCTGATTGGTCTAGGTCAGCTTAGTAAGCAGGTTAATTTTAAACGGCACTCCGCAATTTCTTTGACCATGATTGTCGCTTGGCTATTCGAGGCCCGTTTTAGTCGGCGCTCGCTTTACCGGGCGCAATCCAGTCCTAACTTTAGTCCCCGGACGGCCCGCAATGTCCTCAATGATGGGCGAATCAACTGGCAAAAATTATTGTGCTTAGTGGCGGTGAAGCTGATCGGTACCTTGCGACCGGTGGTCGACCAACGGCGGCGATTAGCGCTAATCGTCGATACCTTAATTTCCCGTCCATATTCAGTCAAAACGGAATTACTAGCGCGGACGTTTGATCATGACCACCACCAGTATTTGACCGGCTATCGGAACCTAACAATTGGCTGGAGTGATGGTAATACCTTTTTGCCCGTTAATTTCGCCTTAATGTCAACGCGAAAGAAGCAGAATCTGGTTGGAGCTTCAGCTCAGGTAGTTGACCAACGAACAATTGCCGGTCAACGGCGGGCGCAAGCCCAACGGAAGATGAATGAAGTGGTCATCGAATTAATTCGCCAGGCTCGCAACCTGGGGGTGGTGGCGAAATACGTGCTCTTTGATAGCTGGTACAGTTCGCCGCAAATGTTTTGGCGCCTTAAACAGCTAGGATTAGATAGTGTCGCCATGCTTAAGCGGAGCTCTAAGGTTTACTACCGCTATCGCGGTCGGGCCTATAGCGTTAAGGCCCTTTATCCGCGTCTCCTTAATTCCCGGCGTCCTCAAATGAAGGCCTATCAATACAGCTGTATTGTGGAAGCCGACTACCAAGGACATCGTTTTCCGGTAAAACTGGTCTTCGTGGCCAAAAAAGGCTTTAAGAACCAGTACCTGGTCCTCGCTTCTACAAGTACCCAACTAACTCCCCAGGAAATTATTCAACTGTATAGCCGCCGGTGGTCCATCGAGACTTACTTTAAGACCGCTAAACAGTACCTGCGCTTAAATACATCCCAAATCCAAAGCTATGACGGGCAAGTCGCCCAGATTACCATCACTGCCTTAACCTACCTGTTTCTAGCTTGGCAAGAACGTCAGGCCAAAGACGACCGCACCTTGGGAGACCTCTTTTACCTAATGAATGCGGCCCTACCCGAAATTAAATTTATCGAGGCATTGGTCTACCTGTTAAAGTCTCTTCAAACCCAAGTAACCGATTTTCTCAACCACACCATCGACCAATTCATTGGCTATTTACCCCAAAACATCCAACGGGTACTTGGAGTGGCCGTCTGAAACTAATTTAGGACCAATAAAACCAGAGCTGGCGGGGGCTCTGGTTCTTTGAGGTGCTTTCAAGTTTCAGATAAATTATAAAAAAGGCAATGACGAATTGCAATCTCAGTCAGCTTGAAAATTTTACAGCTGCTGCTTATCAACGTATTGGCGCTGATGATTCTTTTGACCGGCTAAGACGAAACGAGCCGGATCCGCACTGATGTCGTACTCAACGTCTTCCTTATTCATTCCCAGCTGGTCATTAAACTGCTGCTCATAGGCTGCGATCGAAATCAGCTGGCGTTCACTGAGGTCGCCTGCAACGTTGCTTAGTCGTTCTTGATATCCCGGCTGCAGAATTCCACTGTAAAACTCGCCTTCCGCGCCCGATCCATAGCTGAACAGGCCAATACGCTGACCAGGCTTTAGCTCAGAATCATTTTGCAAAAGCGACATCAGACCTAGATAAAGCGACCCGGTATAGAGATTGCCGACCCGGCGGCTGTAGTTTTGGCTAGCCAATAGTGCCTTGCGCAGACGCCAGGCCGTTTGGTCATCACGTTCGCCCAAAACGGCCTCCAAGGCTTTCTTACCCATTTTGGTAAATGGCAGATGAAAAGCAATTGCCGCGAAATCATCCAGCTTGCGATCCGTTAACTTCTCGTAGCGATTCAGCGTGTGCTTGAAAAAATTAATATAGACGTTGGTCGAATACTTGCCATCGACCATCGCCTCGGTAGCATAAAGCGGCCGCCAAAAATCCATCACGTCTTGCGAATAGGCAACGCTGGTTCGTTCAATCGCCAAGATCCGTGGAGCAGCCGTAATCAGCATGGCAACCGCTCCAGCGCCCTGCGTTACCTCGCCAGCAGTCTTTAAGCCATAACGCGCTACATCAGCTGCAATTACCAAAACCGCTTTTTCTGGTTCCAATGCCACCTGACCTCTGGCAAACTGAATCGCTGCCGTTGCAGAATAACAAGCCTCCTTGACTTCCACAGTCCGGACATAGTCATCCAGATTCAACAGTCGCTTGACATAGATCGCACTGGCCTTGGAGTTGTCGATTCCCGATTCTGTAGCAACGATAACCGTGGTGATTCGTTCACGATCATCTTCATCCAACAGCTTATCAGCCGCGGCAGCTCCCAGCGTCACGATATCCTGGGTGGGGGGCAAAACCGCCTGCTCGCTTTGGCCAATCCCAATCAGATATTTGTTGGGATCAACACCGCGTACCTTCGCCAATTCCGCCAGATCAATATATTCTGACGTTGTCGCAAACGCCATTTTATCAATTCCAATCTTCATCCGTGCTCACCTAGTCGACATCGGCAATTGGATTCTCTTTAGTTAGGTAGTGCGGTTCGCTTGGGGTCTGACCAAAGTAGTGTTCAATCAATTGCTTGAGCTCGTCCATGGCCTCATGTGTCCGCTGAATCTGCTCTTCATTAATGGCTTCCATAACGATGACCACGTTTTTAGAATCGCTGGTCAGCATCGTGCGTTGGGCATCACGCCAGTTCAGACTGCGGCAGACGGCACCGGCATCGTCATAATAGAGGATCTCGCCTTCCCGGGCTGGATCATCCTTGTCAGCACCGACCGGCTGGAAGCTTTCGCCACCCTTGGCCTTGCCTAGATGCATATCGCCGGCAATCTTATCACGGTCTTCAATGCCAACGGGAACGCCATAACGCAGCGAGATGCTGTTGTAGACGTCAACCAGCGGCTCAATTGGTTCAAAGACATGTCCCTGGCTGGCCCGCTTCAGCAGCGCCTCAACTGAAGCCCGAGCACCTTTACGCTTAGGAAACTTGGCATAAGCTTCGCGCCACTGAGCAACGACTGGATTGTCACGGAAGGTTTCTTCTTTGGTGAACTTAGCTGATTCAGCAGTTGCCCGTTTTAATAATTCAGCCCGTTCTGCCTTGTTCTCATCCGTATCATGATTGTCAATTCCATCAACGTACATAATTGCAATCTCTGCCTCTGGAAAAACATCCCAAAAACTTTCATCGACTACGACTCGCTTCATAATAAAACTCCTTTATCCATTTAATATGTCTTTATTATATCTAATATCATCAATAATTTCTTTGACCACCTGCTTTAACAAAATCCCAGTCTTTTTCCAGATTTTGGCGCATCCGCTGCAGATAGTCATGAGCCTGCTTAGCTTCCTGGGGCGAAAAGCCTTGTAAAGCGACCTCATTTGAATGTTCATTTTCACGAATAATAAACGGATATAGTTCCGCTCCTTTTTTCGTTACATACATTCGCTTGATCCGATGATTGGCCGGATCAGAACGCCGCACGATTAAGCCGTTTTTTTCCAATTTGGCAACCGCTCTGGCAATCGTCGTCTTATCCATCAAAATTAATTTGGCCAAATCCCGCGCAATAATGCCAGGATGCTCATAGATTCGAACCAAATATACGAACTGTCCCCGTGCCAGCTCTATTTTTTTAAATTCCGCGTTGGCCATGGCATCCAAGGCTCGCGATGCCATTCCCATCTCGCGTAATACATCAATCACCGTCCCGCCTCCTTTCATGATCAATATTATATCGACTGTCGGTTGTAATTGCAACTTTAAACTGAAACGTGAAAAATATTCACGTTTTTTCTTATAAAATTTCAATTTGGGGTTTTCTTTTTCGATCCAGTATAGTAATATGATTAATCGTAAGGAGTGCCGACATTCACTTCTTTCTTGACTACCAGCTATTTGGTGCGATTCCGTTTCTTTAAACTGCGGGGGATCGTCATCTGATAGCTTTTTTATTTATGACGAATTAAAAAGCTCGTTTGATTCGCAGTCAGCGAAATCAAGCGAGTTTTCTATTTTATTGATACCTAGGCTTTGAAATCATTCATCGTTTTATTCAGTAGCTGGTCGACCGTAACGTTACCATGACTGTCGGCATGTCCCTTGGTCCACTTAAAGCGCAGCTGTTTGAATTTAGGCAGCAGCACGCTCACCTCGGCCCAAAGCTCTTGATTGGCAACCGGCTTGCCGCCAGCAGTCTTCCAGCCGCGCCGTACCCAGCCATACAGCCATCCTTTGTTGATCGCATTTAAAACGTATTGCGAGTCAAGAATGCCTTCAATCGGTTCGTTTTGCAGATTTAATTCAAGCAGGCGCTGCAGACACTTTAAAAGCCCCATAACCTCCATCCGATTGTTGGTCGCACCAAGCTCACCAGCTGTGTCAGTGATTTTTAAGCCATCCTCAAACCGAATCAGATAGGCCCAAGCCGCCCGATCGTCCTGGTGAACGTGATCGCCCCGTCGATTGCCATGATTGCGTGAACCGCCATCCGTATAAAAAACAATTGTCGGAATAAAACGGGGGCTTTGTTCCTCACCGAATAGATCCAGGCTGGTCTGCGTGGCATGCTTAACGGCCCGTGACTTGCTTTTTTCCGGCTGCTGCAGCCATGTCAAAGCCTCTTCTCTGGTCATAAAGCCCTTGAAGCGCGCGTTGGCAAAGCCAGCAACCTGTTTTTGACATTCAGGCCAGCTGGTGTAGATGCCGGGCTTTTTACCACGGCGCACGGCATAAAACTTTTTTGAAGCCAAATCAATTCCCCCTGCTATTGTTCTAATGAAACGCCAGAAATCGCGTCCTGCGTCTTATCCGATGTCTGGCTGTCGGCAAGTTGCTCATCTTTTGCAAACGATTAGCATGAAGTGAGACTGCCGATACGCTATCAATTATTTTACCATCTACGATCACATGTTCAAAATCATGGGTTTCGCCAAGCCCACAGATTCGCTCAACGTCTTCGATAATCTGTAAGACTTTCAAGCATTGAGATTGCACATCCCAAATTACATAATATGGCGAATAATTGAATCCCGCGCAAAATCGTTCCTAATTTATCTTAAAGGTAACCGTTCCAAATCACAAAGAATGCTAAAATAAAATTAAAAATAAAGCAGAAAGGGATGATTGGATGCGCAGACATCATCAACAATCAGCAACCGCTAAAGATGAGCAGATTGAGCACTTCAACGCTGCACCTGATACTGGCCTGAGCAAGGATCAGGTGGCGCATCGCACCCAGGCCGGCTTGACCAACACCGCCATCAATACGACCTTCAAAACCACGCGGCAGATCATCTACAGCAACACGTTTACCTTTTTTAATTTAATTTTCGTTGTTTTGGCAGTCTTGCTGGTGCTGGTTCGTTCATATAAGGATATGACCTTTTTGCCCGTTATTATTGCCAACACCGTAATTGGCATTATCCAAGAATTACGCTCTAAAAGGGTGCTGGAAAAGCTGACGGTACTAAATGCAGCTAAAGCAACGGTAATTCGTGATGGCAAAACGTTTCAGCTGCCAACTGATCAGCTGGTGCTGGATGATATCATCGAGTTGAAAACCGGGCAGCAGATTCCAGCCGATGCGCAGCTTTTAACCGGTTCGCTCAACGTCAATGAGTCGCTGCTGACGGGGGAAGCCGATGAGATCGCCAAACATCCCGGCGACAATCTGATGTCAGGCAGCTTTGTCGTTTCCGGTTCGGCACGGGTTCGCTTGACGCATGTCGGTGCTGATTCATATGCCGCCAAGCTGACGGCTAAAGCACAGAAAATGGATACTACCGAAGAATCGGCCATGATCAAATCGCTCAATCGGCTGATCAAATTCGTCGGCATCATTATTATTCCAATTGGTGCCGCGCTATTTTATGAATCATACGTGCATAATGGCAACCCGCTTAAACAAAGCATCGTTTCCATGGAAGCAGCCTTGATCGGCATGATTCCTGAAGGGCTCTACCTTTTGGCAACCGTCGCGCTGGCTTTGAGTGCCATGCGCTTGGCACAGCAGCGGGTTTTGCTGCACAGTATGAAAAGCATTGAGACACTAGCCCGCGTTACGGTGTTGTGCGTTGATAAAACCGGGACGATCACCGAAAATCAAATGCAGGTTCAGCGTTTCTTTACTGCCCAGCAGGCTCAGATCGACGACCATCAGCTGCGCAGCCTGATCAGTGATTTTTGTGCGGCCATGCCTGGCGACAACTCAACGATGAAAGCCATGAAAGAATACTTTACGCAAGGCAGCGGTCGCCAAGCTGATCAGATCGTGCCGTTCAGTTCAGCCTGGAAGTACTCGGGCGTGGGCTTTGGCAATGAAAGCTACGTCTTAGGTGCCCCAGAAATGGTACTAAGAGACAGTGTCACCATGTTTAGCAATGAATTTGAGCCATATGCCAAGCAAGGCTATCGGGTCCTGGTATTTGGGCAGTATCAAGGTCAGTTGAGCAAAGCTAGTCTTAACGCCCCAGTTATCCCGCTAGGATTCGTTTTGCTGAGAAATCCCGTCCGCAAGACTGCTCCCGCCACCTTCCGCTATTTTGCCGAACAAGGCGTCAAGATCAAGGTTATCTCGGGTGACGATCCATTAACGGTTGCCAGCGTAGCCAAACAGGCACAGATCGAAGGCGCGCAAAACTGCGTCAGTGCAGCTGCTTTAACCGATGATGAATACGAAAGTGCTCTGCAGCGCTACACCGTTTTTGGTCGGGTCACGCCAGATCAAAAGCAAAAATTCGTCACCGCGCTGCAAAAACAAGGTGAAGTCGTTGCCATGACTGGAGATGGCGTCAATGACATTTTAGCCATGAAACGAGCGGATACCAGTATTGCCATGGCTTCAGGCAATGAGGCCACCATGAATGCCGCTCAGATGGTGCTGCTTGATTCTGACTTTGCCAAAATGCCACAGGTCGTAGCCCAGGGACGGCAGGTTGTCAATAACATCGAACGATCAGCCAGTCTGTTTTTGGTCAAGAACATCTTCTCACTGCTCTTGTCCATCTTTACGCTGATCTTTGCCTTCAACTACCCGCTCGATCCTTCCCACATCACGCTGATCAGTCTGTTTACGATTGGGACGCCTTCATTCCTGCTGGCGTTGGAAACCAATCATCAGCGCATTCATGGCAAATTTCTGCCCAACGTTATGCGGCGTGCCTTGCCTGGTGGGATTACCGATATGTTTACCGTTGGCGTCATCGTAGTCTGTGGAGCTCTGTTTGGCCTCAGCCGCCAAGACATCTCAACGGCCTCAACCATGATTCTGGCCGCAGTTGGCTTCATGGTGCTCTACCAGATCTGTCATCCGCTCAATAAGTTCCGCAGTGTCATCTTTTATGGCTGCATCATGGGGCTTTTGGTCTGCGCATCGCTGTTTGGCAGTCTGTTTGGCATCGACCACGTCTCGGCAGTTGCCCTGGGTTTTGCCTTCGTGCTCTCTTTGACGGGCGATTCAAGTCTGACACATCTGACGCGTTGGACGGACTTGATTTACGAACACTTTTTCGCCAATCTTGGTCAAAAGCCTAAACACGCCATGCAAAAACAAGCCTAGCAGCGTTTCCAACAGTTCAGCCAACCATTTTCACGGCTGTTCTTAAACGTCAGCAAACAATTAAAGACGGGTCCCGCATAACGCGTGATCCGTCTTTTTGATAACTTAGAATCCTTGTGTGGAACGGTTGTAATAGATCAGATGCTGCTCAAGCGTGGTGGGTTCAACAATCAGTTTAGTAACGCTGCAGTTTTCTGGTTCCAGAATCGTCAAGCCTGGCGCATGCGTGGCACTGGCCGCAAACGAGCGGACCGTAAAGCCATGCGTAACGACTACGACTCGCTCGTCTGGATACTGAGCCGTAACGTCTTTAATAAAGTCCTGGACCCGTTTTTCAACATGTGTAAACGTCTCGCCATGGGCAACGGCAGCATATTCAGGACGCACATCTTTAACAAACGTCGAAAACAATTCTGGATATTGATTCATCAGCTCATCATTGGGCTGGCCATCCCAGTCGCCATAAGAAATCTCCAGCAACCGCCCGTCTTCGATGACTGGCAGCTGTGCCTCCTCATTTAGAATTGCCGCGGTCTGCTTGGTGCGTTCCAAAGGCGAAACATAAAGCGCGTCAAAATCACGCAAATCAAAATTCTGGGCCAAAAGCTGCGCCTGCGCCCGTCCCTCATCAGTGAGATAGGTCTGCGGCGTATTAATGATTCCCTGCTTAAGCCCGGCCGCATTGGCAAAGGTGCGACCATGGCGAACGATATAAAATTCGGTCATATTCTTTTCCTTTCTACTTTGGTTTTTGGTCATTATACCAGAATCAAATTTATTATTGACGTTTTTTTGTAATCAGATTATAATTTTGTTAACGATAAATAATAATTTGATGAGGAGGGGACTGAACATGCTGTTAAATGATTTTGAATTTGCATTGATGGTTTCCTCATCATGGTCTTCCTTGATTTAGAAGGCCATATTTTGCGTTGGCCTTCGCGATAAGTGAGGTCAATTCAAATCCGGAACTGAATTTGAACGGCACTCACTTAATCAAGTGGGTGCTTTTTTTAGTTTAAGATTTGGAGGAATGACAATGACTGTCTATAATTTTGCTGCTGGTCCCGCTGTGCTGCCCAAAGAAGTCTTGAAAAAAGTCCAGGCTGAATTATTAGATTTCAACAATTCTGGCATGAGCATTATGGAAATCTCGCACCGTTCCAAGCTGTTCGTCGACGTTTATGAGGATGCCAAAGCACGCATCTACAAATTAATGAACCTGGATGATCAGGAATATGACGTTTTGTTCATGCAGGGCGGCGGTACCACGCAGTTTACGGCCGTACCATTGAATCTTGCCTATCAGCATCATCGCGCCGCCTATATCGATACTGGTCACTGGTCGGAACGCGCCGTTGAGGAAGCATGCTTGATCAAAGGCGTTCAGGCTGACGTTTTGGCCTCTTCTAAAGATCAGCACTACACCACGCTGCCAGAAGTACCAGCCATTCCCCAAGATACCTATGACTACGTACACATCACGACCAACAACACCATCATGGGTACGGCTTGGCAAAAACTGCCAGAAACTGACGGTACGCCGTTGGTTGGCGACCTTTCTTCCAACTTCTTAGGCCAAGACTACCCGTTTGAAAAATTCGATCTGATGTATGCCGGGGCGCAAAAGAATCTGGCTCCCGCTGGCGTCACGATCGTAATCTTGAAAAAATCGCTGCTGGGTCATGTCAAGGGACTGCCAAGCATGCTCGACTACACCAAGCAGGCCGCTAAAAAGTCCGCGCTCAACACGCCGCCTGTCTTCCAAATCTATGTTGCCGGGCTGGTTTTGAAATGGATCGATGAACAAGGTGGCGTTAAGGCCATGGACGCTCGCAACCGCAAGAAGGCCCAATTGCTGTACGACTGCCTGGATAACTCCAAGCTGTTCAAAAGCAATGTCGATCCTCGCTATCGTTCGCTCATGAACGTGCCATTCGTAACTGGTGACGCACAGCTGGATGCTAAATTCGTCAAAGAGGCCCAGGAACACGGTCTATTGAATCTAAAAGGTCACCGACTCGTTGGTGGCATGCGGGCAAGTATCTATAACGCCATGCCATATGATGGTGTTGTTGCTTTGTGTGACTTTGTACAGCAATTCGAAAAAGAAAATCGCTAGGAGGAATCTTTCATGTACCAGATCAAAACCTATAACGCTATTGCTCAAGCCGGACTTGATGAATTTACGGCTGACTACCAGATCAACAATCCCGAGGCTCAACCGGATGCCTACATGATTCGCAGCGTGGATCTGCATGATCATGAGTTTCCCAAGAGTCTGAAAGTCATCGCGCGCTGTGGGGCCGGTTTTAACAACATTCCCTTGGACAAGGCGCTGGCAAATGGTACGGTCGTCTTCAACACGCCTGGCGGCAATTCCAACGCCGTCAAGGAACTGGTCGTCGCCTCGATGATCATGGCCAGCCGGAACATCATCGCTGCCGTTCAATGGAGTGCCAATGCCAAGCCTGGTGCCGATATTACGCTGCGAACCGAAAAGCAGAAGACCAGCTTCAACGGGACTGAGCTCTTGGGCAAGCGCATCGCCGTCATTGGCATGGGGCACGTGGGCTCGCTGGTTGCCAATGCCGCCGTTGATCTGGGCATGGACGTCATCGGCTATGACCCTTATCTTTCCGTTGAATCGGCTTGGCAGCTGGAAAGTCAGGTCAAACGCGCGCAGACAATTGCCGATGCTATCAAAGGCGCCGATTTCGTAACAGTTCACGTTCCCAAAAATGAAGAAACCACTGGACTAATCGGCACGGAAGAATTAAAGCATTTCAAGCACGGCGCCGTTTTGCTCAACTACTCGCGACTGGGAATCGTTGACAATGCCGCCGCGGTCAAGGCCCTGGCTGATGGCACGCTAAAAAAGTATTACACTGACTTCAGCGAGGCTCAGATCCTGAATAATCCTGATATCGTCATCATGCCACATATCGGTGGCTCAACGGTCGAAGCTGAGGTCAAGTGTGCGCAGATCGCAGCTCACGAAATCATGACCTATCTGGAAACCGGCAACATTAAAAACTCGGTCAATCTGCCAGATGTGGCTGCCCCCTTTGCCAGTCCTGATCGTTTCACGCTGATTCACAAAAACATCCCGAACATGCTGGGGCAGATTTCGACGTTTATGGCCGATGAAGGCATCAACATTGAAAACCTGGTCAACCGTTCGCGCGGCAATTATGCCTATACGATGCTAGACGTTTCGAACCTCACGCCGGCAACCGCGCAAAAAGTGATTGACCGTTTAAGCCAAGTCGATGCCATCACCCGCGTCCGCTTGATTCATCACGACTAGTCCGCCCAATCAGCAGCCATAAGTTTAACCACTTATCTTAATTTATTTGCTCAATATCAAAAGACCACCCGCAAATTGGCGCTGGTGGTCTTTTTACATAATCTGATCTTTTAAATTGTTTTAATTATTCAAGCAGATGCTGCTCTTTGAGAATTTCTTCAATCCAAGTTCCCTTCAGCTTGCGCAGCGCGGTCTTGGCAGCCAGCTTTGGTACCGGCAGATCCATCTCCGGCAATGTCTTCTTGTCACTCAAGTAGTACAGGGCCCGCAGTTCTTGGCGGATGTCAAAGACGGAATCAAAGACTTCAGGAACGCCGCGATCAACGTTAAAGAGCGTGTAAACGGCTTCCATCGCGGTCCGAACCGAGTATTCCGTGGTAAAGACCGTGTCGCGAGTTGGTGATTCGGCAAAGTTGCCCAAGAAGGCCAGGTTTTGCGATCCCTTTGGCACGACTGCCGGCCGATCGCCTTTTTTGCGCAGCTGGAAGTAGCTGGTAACGTAAGGCATGTAGACAGGTACGGTATTGACGTCATTTTCGGCATAGCCTTCAATGTCATCAACCGGAACGCCCAGGTGGTAGAGCAATTCTTCAGTAATCTCTTTGCCTGAGCAGTCCACGACCCGTTTCTTGATGTAGTTGCCTTCCGTGTCGGAATAAAGCGCGTAGATCCAGACAACCGTTTCATCCGGATTTTGATCCTTAAAGTGCGGTTGTCTGTGAATCGTAAAGCTCAGCATCCAGTTCGAGTCGGTAACCGTGATGATCCCACCGGTGTTGACCTTGCCATCATAAAGACTGCGCTTGGTCAGCCGTTCAAAGTATGGCGCCAGCTTGCGATTCTTGAGCGTTGCCGTAGCTGAGATGAACCAGGCACGGTCAGGCACGTTCTTACAAAAGACATCGGGATGACCAAAATCGGCATCCTGATAGGAAAGATTCTCCCACAGCTTCCAACTTGGCCCTAAGCTGTGCGTGATCGGTGCCGGCGTGTTCTGATCGCCATAAGTTGAACTCTCAGTAATCGAGCCATTGGTAACAAAGACATAATCGTTGTCGGTCAAGACGATTTCTTCATCCTTGCCATCCTTAGTCAGCAGAATCTTTTTGGCAATCTTCTTGTCATTGCTGGTATCAACCAAAACATTGTTGACCACGATGTCGTATTGAATGTCGACATTGTGATCCTGTAGATATGCCAAGACCGGCTTAGTCATTGACTCATATTGGTTGTATTTGTTGAATTTCAAGGCACTCAGCGTTGGCAGCCCATCGATATGGTGAATGTAGCGCATGCAGTAGCGCCGCATTTCAATCAAAGAGTGCCACTTTTCAAAGGCAAACATAGTAGACCAGTACAGCCAGAAATTGGTGTCAAAGAACTCATCTGGGAACCAATCGCCAATCGTCTTGCCCTCTAACTCATCTTCTGAAGTCAAAACCAGCTTAACGATATATTTTGAAAACTTCTCGACGCCATACTTGCCATCGCTAGGTACCCGATCGCCGCGATTGTGAATCAAGCGGCAGTTTGACGAGTTGGGATCATCCTTGTCCAGCCAGTAATATTCATCCAGATAGGAAGCGCCTGGAATCTCAAGTGAAGGAATTGAGCGGTACATATCCCAAAGACATTCAAAGTGGTTTTCCATTTCACGACCGCCCCGAATGACATACCCAACGCCAGGACGTTTTTCGCCATCCAGTGAGCCACCCGCAACCGGCAGCTCTTCTAAGATGTGAATGTTTTCGCCAGGCATCTGAGCATCACGAATCATGAAGACGGCCGCTGCCAAGCCGGCCAGCCCCCCACCAATAATATAGGCGTGTTTTTGTTCGATTCCCTCAGGTTTGCGAGGACGTGCAAATGCTTCATAATTACCGTTGGAATAATACATAAAAACCCCTCCAGTGTAAAATAAACCTTGCGAAAGCGATAACATCAGTTCATACGTTTAGTATAGCGCTTACATAATATAGCGACAAGTTCAGATTACCAATCTGTCTATTGATGAATCAAATTAACTAAAATGTGTAAAAAAGTCGTCTAGAAAAGGATCTCAACCTTGCATTATCGCTGATGGACAACTGCATTTTTCTGTTTTTAGAGCAAGAAAGCACAGAACGAAGGTAAAATCCCACAGTTCTGTGCTTTCAAGTTTCAGCTTTTAAACTTACTAATAAATAATTTCTGCAAGGCCTCTACATAATTTATTGCATATCTTGAAGTTCTTCAGCATGGTCAGCAACTTTTTGATCTAAGTCATTATGCTCATCTATGAAATCATCGTAGCTTCCATGAATGTTAGTAGCATGATCTGAAAAATGTTTCATATCTAGATAAGCATCATGAATAGTTTCTTTATCACTTTCGGACGCATAACTATTTTTTTGAATTTTTTGGTCAGTTTTATGTAAGCTCTCCGTAGTTAGTACAATATTTTTAATATCTTCAGAGTGCTTATCTTCTATGCTCTCTATGGTTGCATCAACATCAAAATCATCATCAGAATTTTCAATGGCATCATTCCACTCATCTCCCTCTCTAGAAGATAAGTCTTCGACAGCTGCACCAAGACTGCTATAAAGGCCGATAAATCTTTCCTTTAAGAAAGTATAATCATTCTTAGGTGATGTTTTGACTATCGTGTAGTCAGAATCAGTATTTCCATTCTTTGATACTTTTACTGTTACCTTACCAGGATCTTCTATTTTAAAACTAAAGTATCCATCTTTATCTGTCTTTTGTGAATCAATTCGATACCCATCTTGATATGCATAAACTTTGGTATTTGGAGTTGCTACCCCCGAAACATAGGCATATTTTTTCCCCAATTTGACCGAATAATTGTCAGTGACAATATGAGCCGTATTATTCATAGCATAGTTACCTACACTAACAGCGATCAAACCCAGAATGGCTACAAAAACACCCAAACTATTTTTAACAGATAGTTTCCATACTTTCTTACTCTTCCAAAATACAGTAGTCAATATCCAAATTATGCCAATAATAATATATTCAATATATGGATATGAATAAGAACTGACTTCACCAACTCCACAAATAATCATAACAATACCAATTGCCCAGTCAGAAATATGCTTTTCTGCAATAACAGTTTTTTTAATTCCAATCAGTGCAATAATTAGCGATACGATTAAGGAAAGAATCCCTACTTCTCCAACATATATTGAGTCATTATCAGTTGCCAAGCCTATAACGAACATAACAACGGAAAGCACAACATTATACCAATTGTTATTAATAGCGTGCTTAAATTTGTCATTCTTCCCCCACTTACTAAGGCTCCAAATTATTAACTGTGTTAACAATAAGGCAGCGGCAAAAGCAACAAGGTTTTCACCTGAATAACGTAAATTAATCATAAGATTTCTTAAATCCTCCCAAATTTATCAATCTATACAAGATTACCATGTTTTTTTATTATTTTCTACAATCCAAGAAACATTAAGTTCACTTATTCCCCTGGTTATTTATAATTAACAATATCCTCTTTTTTAATATACTGACTGCTTTAATGATTCAGTCGAAAAATTAAATAGCAGTCGTGGTGTCTTACATAATTTTGAAAATTTGAGCGGTGTATCAACCAGTTTCGTAGTAAAAAATTCCCCACTTCATTTTTGAAGCAGGGAATTGAACTTCACCAATCCGATTTGACAAAGGCCCAAAATTGTCAAGTGTCTAGGTGTCCCAACTTTCCAATTTATGGTGATTACTAAAAACCCCAAAACCTATTAAATCAAGGCTTTGGGGTTTTAGTCAGTTTTAGATGTCTCTGAAAAAGGAGAGTACAGGATTTGAACCTGCGCGCCCGCTCAACACGGGTTCGCCGGATTTCGAGTCCGGTGCATTACCACTCTGCCAACTCTCCATAAGTCAACGCTAATCAGTATAGCGAATTTTTACAGATTTGACAAGAGTGATAAGTAATTATTTTTGAATTTCAGCCAGCCAATTCATAAAGCGCTCTTTTTGCGAGTTGGCAATCAGCCACCAGCAAAGTGCCAGCAACAAACCAGCCCAGACGTCACTAGCGTAGTGAACGTGTAGATAAACGCGTGAGTACATAATCAAAAAGATCCAGCCAGCTCCAATGATACCAATCAGTATCTTGACCCATCTCGATTTAAGCCGTGGCCATACCAATGCGAGCAGCGTTAAAACAAAAATTGCCGTGGCAAAGGTATGACCGCTAGGAAAACTATAGCCGCCAATCTTTTCTAACTGATGCGCCGGCCGCGACCGCATCACACTGCTCTTAAATGCAATCACCAACAAATAGCCCACAAACTGCATGGCACCATACCACATGCTGTCGCCTAGGCGCTTTTTCCACCATAAAATCAGCATCATTATCAGCGTTACCGGTCCTAGAAACTGTGGCGAGCCGAATGCGGTGATCAAAAGCATGACGCGAGTTTTCATAGCCGTGATTGGCATCGTTAAAGCAAAGCCAGCCTGGTCCATGGTTTTGATCTGGGAGTCATGACGCAAAACGGCAAACATGAAAGCCAGAAAAAACAAACCACAGACAACGCCAAAATCAATCCAACGCGACTTTTTCATAATCAAAATCCTCTCAAAACTATGCATCTAAATTAGTATTTTACTATTTTTCCATTCCTTTACCAATGTTTATTCTCGACCAGTCATTACTTCAGATTGCTTCTTTTGAGCCAAGCTGCTCAGACACGCCGGCAACGCTAATTTAACAGCCAATCATTGATCTTAGAAACATCCTGACTCGTCAAAAGAGCTTTGGCTGTTTTAAGATCAGTCTTTTCTATGCCTTTTCAATCAGACAGGCCACGCCCATGCCGCCACCGATGCACAGGCTGGCAATCCCAGTCTGTGCATCGAGATCATGCATTTCATGAATCAGCGTCACCAGAATTCGAGCTCCGGAACAGCCCACCGGATGCCCCAGCGCCAACGCACCGCCACGAGGGTTGACACGCTGTTCGTCCAGCTTGAGCCGTCGCAGACAGGCAACTGATTGTGAGGCAAAGGCTTCGTTGATTTCATACAGGTCAATATCATCACGGCTGATACCATTGTCCTTAAACAATTTTTCAATTGCGTAGGCTGGCCCTAATCCCATATAGGCCGGGTCAATACCAACCAGGGTCGCGGCTTGCCACTCGGCTAAAGGCTGCAGTCCATATTGTTTTACTGCCGATTCAGAAGCCAGCATCACGACTGCTGCCCCATCGTTAAGTCCCGAGGCATTCCCCGCCGTAACCGTTCCTTGACTGGTAAATGACGGCTTTAGCTTCTGCAGCGCTTCAAGTGAGGTATCCGCGCGCGGGGCCTCATCTTCTTTAACAATCACCGTGCCTTTGCGGGTTGGAACCTCGACTGGGACAATTTCACGATCAAACGCATGACTGGCTTGTGCCGCAACTGCTTTTTGATGACTGCGCAGGGCAAATTCATCTTGCGCTTGACGACTGATTTGATCAAGCTCAGCAACGTTTTCAGCGGTAATTCCCATTGGATAGTTGTTTTCAACGTCAATCAAGGCATCTTTTTGTAAAGCATCGATTAGTTGTCCATCCCCAAATCGATAGCCGCCACGAGCCTGATTTAAGATATAAGGCGCCCGCGACATGCTTTCCATCCCACCGGCGATCACAATCCGCGCTTGATTTGATTGAATCAGACTAGCTGCCAGATTAACGCTTGACAATCCAGAGCCGCAGACGTCATTAATCGTAATTGCGGGCGTGGCATAGTCCAACCCGGCTTTAACTGCGGCTTGACGAGCTGGATTCTGGCCAGCGCCAGCTTGAATTACGTTGCCCATTAAAACTTGATCAATCGCCTCTTTGGTCACGCCGCTGTCTTTGACGACGGCTTCGATTGCAACTGCGCCAAGCTCCACGGCAGAAACGGCCGCTAAAGACTTGCCAAATTTACCAATTGGCGTTCGCCGGGCAGCAACAATATATGTTTTTTCCATTAAGCTTCCCCCACCATATGAAATCTTGCAAACGTAACCTAGTTTATCGATTTTCGTTGTCCAGTGCAATTAATTGCCCCATTAATTAATGACCACCTTTTGCGCTGCGGTTTATCAATCGTAAATCATCAAAAAGGTGATTAATGATTGTCAATACCTGCTGAATATATGGTAAAGTTTTTACGAATATACGTGAGGTGATTAATATGTTTTGGATAATCGCAACCGGCTGTGTGCTGCTGGCCGTTTTAATGCCGATCTACTGGAAACGCCATCCAGAAATCAAGACCACGCCTAAGGGACTGCTGATCTTTAAATTGGCTGCCTGGGGCCTGGCTGCTATCATGATTGTCTGCGCACTTTTATTTGAGCAAAAATAATCAAACTGACATCCCGTTATCGGCAGCTTTCAGTAATATGAAAACAGTGCCATTGCAAGCTTAATCATCAGCCTGCCGTGGCACTGTTTTGGTTTTATCTTAGTTGCGTTTACGCAGTTCGGCCCGAATATTGGCCACGTCACTGGCTTTACCGGTAAAAATCAAGTGATCGCCCGGCTCGATCACCGTTGTCCCCCTTGGAATCAGCCACTGACTGCCACGACGAATCCGGCTGACCGTTATCTTGTCAATAAACGGCAATGCCTGCAACTGCTGGCCGGTATAGCGACGATTGCGAACCACGACTTCATAAAGGCCGGCTTCGGTACTGTTAAGCATCGTCATGATTGATGGCGATTCAATCAGCGCTCTTAAAACGCTCGTTTGGACGTTATAGACGTTAAAGATCTCAACGCCCAGTTTTTGCAGTTTGTTGCGCTGATCCTCATCCAGATTGCGCTGATTCTGACCGGCAATCACGCGGCTGACATGGTGTGCCTTAGCCAGTTTGGCCAGTCGGAAGTTTTTGGCATCGTCCAGATAGTCAATCGCCATGATGTCACAGTTAAAAAGCTTTTCTTTTTCCAGCGCTGCTTCACTTAGTTCCGGCAAATAGGTCAGGTTCTTGACTTCACTGTCGTAGGTCTTGTAGTTATCTTTACTGTCAGTTACCATGCGCACCTCATACCAGTTGCGTGACAGCTGTTGAGCCACTGGAACACTGAAAACGTTGGTCCCCAAAAAGACAACGCGCTGCTTGACTTTGTCTTCTGGAGCCAGTCGATAAACCGAGTTGAAAACGATTGGTGCAATAATGCAGACGATTACAGCCGCCAGCACAAAAGCATCTGACTGGGTACTGGTGATGGCATGCAGATTACGGGCAACTTGCAGCGTTGGTAAAACCAGCGTAATTGTCGTTACCAGCAAAAAACCGCCCGCAAAGGCATTACGACCATTAAAACGTTGTCTGAACACCAACATTGGGGTCAACTTTGCCAAAACAAAGCAGATTACCAGTACCGGAATCAGCGCCAGAGCATGCGGATTGACCAACAGCGTACGCAGATTCAATTTAACACCGGTCATCAAAAAGAAGATCGGAATAAAGAAGCCATAGCCGATTGACGTCAGCTTATCTTGCGTCGTCTCGCTTGGTTCCAGCAGCTTCATAACCATCCCGGCTAAAAAGGCTCCCAGGATATTTTCGGCCCCCACCGTTTCGGCCAGCGTTACCAGCGTAAAGATCAAGAAAAAGGCCAAACGAATATCCAGCTGCGTAGTCGCTTTGGTTACTTTGTTAAACCAGATAAAGGGCTGCTTGAACCGATTCAAGAGTACGATGGCTGCCAAAAACAGCAAAACGATCATCCACAATCGCCCAGCATTGCCACCATTGATCGAGGCATAGACCGTTAGCGAAAGCATCGGAATTACCTCACCCAAAACCGCTGTTAGTAAAATTGTCTGTCCCATGGGGCGGCTGAGAATCTCTTTTTCTTTCAGCGTTGCAATTACTACACCTAGCGCCACTGTTGAAAAGATAATCGTCGCCAGCAAAACGTCGCTGAACATCCCTGTCATCTTAAGGATCATTGCCAGTACAAACGCCGTCAGCATGATACCGGCAAACGATTCAATCGCCAAATTAACCGGTGACTGATGATCTCTTTTAACCCCCGGTTGTTTTTTGAACAGACTGAAATTAATTTCCATCCCGGACAAAAACATCAAGACAATCACACCCAGACTCGATAAAAAAGTCAGGTCACGGGTCTGCACCACTAGATTAAGGCCGCTCTTGCCCAAAATAATCCCAACGATGATTTCGGCGACTGCAGTTGGTACGCTGGCAACCTTAAAACGTGCCATCAATATTGGAATCAGCAAGGCTGAAAACATAATAATAAACATTGAAAGCTGTTCCATTATTTAATTTCCTCCACTTTTTGTTTAATTTTATTGATTACTTGGTTTAAAATAAATACATAAAGTTACAAAATCAAAATAAGGGGACCTGAATATGTCACAAAAACTCTCGGCATGTACCAGTATCTTGATTGGTAAAAAAGCCAGCCGCGATGGTTCGATCATGATCGGCCGCAATGAAGATGCCAAGGCAGCCTGGCCAAAGCGTCTGGTCGTCCATGCTCGTGGCGAGATGCCATCACAATTCATTTCCAAGGACACCAAGCTTGAGCTTACACTGCCCAAAATCAGCGCCCGCTATACGGCTACCCCAGAATGGACCGATAAATATGGCCTGTTTGAAGAAGCCGGCATCAATGAATACGGCGTAGCGATGAGTGCAACTGAAAGTGCCTATTCCAACGACCTGGTTTTAGGATACGATCCACTCGTTAAAGAAGGTTTGAACGAAGAAGCTATGGTTACCGTTGTTTTGCCATACGTCAAGACTGCGCGTGAAGGGGTTCAGCGTTTGGGTCAACTGGTGGCCAAATACGGCACCGGTGAAACCAATGGTATTTTGTTTGCCGATGATGACGAGGCTTGGTATCTGGAAACCGGGGCTGGTCACTACTGGGTTGCTCAGCGCATTCCCGATGACTGCTATGCCGTAGTTGCCAACCAACTGGCAATTCAAGAAATCGACTTTAACGACCCAGACAACTTTATGTACCATCCCGGTATTCAGGAATTCGTTGAAAAGAATCATCTGAATCCACACCCTGGCACCTTCAACTTCCGTCAGATCTTTGGTACGGCTGACCGCTCTGATGCCGTCTACAGCGAACCGCGCGTCTGGTATGGGCACCAAATGTTCAGTCCCAAAGTTGCTCAAAACGAACAGCCAGAAGACACCGAGCTGCCGTTTTTGATGAAGCCCGAACGTCAGCTTTCAATCTTTGATGCTCAGGCCTACCTTGGCTCACATTATGAGGGTACGCCATTTGATCCAATCGGTACTGGTTCTGAAGAAGAAAAGCACCGCTACCGTCCAATCAGTCTGGCCAAGACTCAAGAAGCCCACATTCTGCAGACGTCGCGGGCCTCTAAGAACAGCATTCACTGGATTGCCATGGGGGTTGCCAATGAATCAACGTTTGTGCCGTTCTTTAGCAACATCAATGACACGCCAGCTCCGTATAAGCGTGGCAAGCTGCCAGCTCAGCTCAATTCAGCATACTGGATCTTTAAGCATGCCAGCGTCTTGGTTGACAGTCATCTGCATGATTTTCTACCAATGCTCAGAGACGTGCAAAAAGACTGCAATGCCAAGGCAATTGCGATGATTCAAGCAACTGACGAAAAAGCAGCCAGTCTGGCAGGTGCCAAATTGACCAATTATTTGACGCGGCAGTCTGAAAACTTTGCTACCGACGTTTTGAATGCCTATCGTCAATTAAGTCTTGAATTGATCACCAAGATGACCGATTACTGTCCTTTGAATTTTAACACAGATGAAAATCTATAATCACTAATTCACTTAATCAATTGGTCAACCGCGATCTGCTCGCCGGTTGACCTTTTCTGATGTTTGAATGACGGCCAGATTACCAAGCTGGGACAATTCACCCGGGTATAGCAATTACTTTTTTATCAAGTCTAAATAGGCTAAAATAATTAAGTATGTTTAAAGGTGCTTTGCTGAATCCGTTTGGCTCGGCGCAACAATTTAAAGTGAGGTTTTTAACATGATCGGAATCTGGGCCAATGTTGGTGCAGTAGTCGTTGGGACGGCAATCGGCTGTTTTTTCAAGCAGTTTCTGCAAGAAAAATATATCGAGACCCTCTGGATTGCCCTGGGTTTTGCAGCTTTAGGCGTGGGACTGCAGTCGGTGATCAGCAATATGCCAAAGAGTCATTATCCTGTTTTGTTCATCATCAGTCTGGCAGTAGGCATTCCTTTAGGGACATACTGGCAATTAGATGACCGCTCTAACCACTGGCTCAGCACGCGCTTTACCTCCAAGCTTGGTGAAGGCGTGGCCACGGCAAGTTTTTTGGACTGCATTGGTGCTTTGGGAATCCTGGGGCCTGTCGTTGCCGCAACCAATGGCAATCAGACCATGCTTTATACCAACGCCATGCTGACGCTAGTATGCGGTATTATTTTTGGGACCGGCTTTGGCTGGGGCATGCTTTTGGAAACGCCAATTGTATTGATTTGGTTCGGTGGTATCTATTTGATCGCTAAATTTTTATCTGCCAGTTTCTTTTCGAATGCTTTTGTTGTGGAAGAATCGATCGTCGGCGGCTTTTTGATTGCGGCATCTGGTTTTTCACTCTTAAAGATCAAAGAGTTTAAAACCTTGGATATGTTGCCGTCCTTATTAGGTCCCTTGTTGTTCTTTTTATTTAAAAATATCTTGTAAAACATAAATAACGCTGTATTAAGCTTTCATCGAGCTTGACACAGCGTTATTTGTTACTTTTGATAGTTGTTTAGCAGAATGAGAACCAACCACAATGTGCGTAGTAAACGCGAGCTGTTCGGTGCATTGAAAATACTGGGTAGCAGCTGTAGCGGTAGTTGTAGCAGCTAAAGTAGTGAACTCGAACGACAACAATTACAACCACATTGGTGCAAGTTAGCACGGTTGGTGCAGTTGAGGCAGTAGCCGCTGTGGCAGCCGTAGCGGCGGTTGGCGCAGTAGCGGCAATGGCTGCCGTAGCCGCCGTCGCTGCCCGCGTACCGTCTCCTGGAATGCCAGGAATAATCGTCCAGCCATCGCCTGAAACCGAGTCGCCTTGAGCCTTAGTTGCCATCTTAGCAGTTGATGCGGTCGTCCCTTTTTGTGCGGTCTGGCCAAATGAAGCCGTTGAGCTGACCGCAGCCGGTGTCAGCGTGTCGGCAATCGCCTTACCGATAACGGTTTGCGATAAAATTAAAATGGCGGCTGGAATAACTGCATATTTGCAAAGCTTTGAGATCTTCATTACTTTCTTCCTTTCTTAATTCAGTTCCTGACGCAAAACGTTCACGATTCGCTCGGCAGCATGGCCGTCACCATAAGGATTTTGAGCTTTGGCCATCTGATCATAGCGTGCCGGATCATTCAAAAATGTATTAAGCCATTTTGAAATCTCTTTGGCATCCGTACCGACCAATTTGAGCGTACCGGCTGCAACGCCTTCTGGACGTTCAGTAGTATCACGCAAAACCAAGACCAGCTTCCCCAGAGAAGGTGCTTCTTCTTGAATGCCGCCGGAATCCGTCATGATCAGCCAGCTGCGAGCCGCTAAATTGTGAAAGTCGATAACGTTCAAAGGTGCAATCAGATGAACGCGATTATTATCATCAAACGCTTGATGAGCTGCCTTTTGAACATTGGGACTTAAATGAACCGGAAAAACAACTTCAACTTCAGGGTGGCTTAAAACAAAATCATTGATGGCATCAAAAGCTTCCTGCATCGGGGCTCCTTGATTCTCACGACGATGCATCGTTAAAAGAATCAACTTGGCATCCGGCTGAATCTGATCAAGAATCGGCATTTGCCATTGATCTTTGATGGTGTGAGCCAGCACGTCAATGGCGGTAGTGCCCGTTATGTATATCTGCTGGTCATTATGATGCTCTTTCAGCAGATTTTGCCGGCTCCGTTCGGTTGGTGCAAAATACCACTGTGCGATGGTATCAGTCAGCTGACGATTGATCTCTTCAGGAAAAGGATCATATTTTTCCCAGGTTCGCAGCCCTGCCTCAACGTGACCAACCGGAATCTGTTGATAAAAAGCCGCCAAGCTGGCAGCCAATGTCGTGGTCGTATCACCATGAACCAAAACGGCATCCGGCTTGATCTTTTGGAACAGCTGCTCCATTTGCAACAAGACGCTAACCGTAATTTTGGTTAACGTCTGCTGATCACTCATTAAATCTAAATCAAAAGCCGGCACAACATTAAAGGCCACGAGTACTTGATCCAGCATTTCACGGTACTGGGCAGTCACGACGACGATCGGTTCAAGATCCCTTGCTAGCTCTAGTGCTTTAATTACCGGAACCATTTTGATTGCTTCGGGACGGGTCCCCAAAATCACCATGATTCGTTTCTTACTCATAAAAATCATTCCTAATTCATCTTTCAATTGAAAAGCTTTTTAACCTAAATAAACTTTCATTAATTTAATTTTATTTTAATATATGCGAATAATCTATCTCATTAGATGAATATATACACACAGTTGCCATTAAATAAGTTCAATTTAGCAACACCACAAATCAGAAATTAAATAACTCATTTTGCTTAAATAAGTCCTTAAACCACGAATCTTTAAACATAAAATAAAAAAAGCACCTGGAAAATCCAGATGCTTAATTAAATATTTCGTTTAGTATAATAAGTGTTTCTTAATTCTTAGTGTCACGGCAGAGTACTGATCGTCTGCTTTTTTGCATGCAATGAAGTCAATTGCAATGAGCTGCTGGTTGTCTGCGCAATCGCGGACTGATCCGACTGGACGGTCCATGTTCGATCGGCACTGCGAACATAGCTTTCTCCTGATGGCATGTCTTCTAGATCCATCTGTAAGCGATGGTGGCGAACCACATAATGGGATCCATTTTGCTCAAAGGCTGCTTGATAGGCATTACGATGGTTCAATATCTTGAGCAGCTGTTTTCGATTATCGACTCTGATGTACTCACCACGATAACGACCAGTGCCAAAAACGACGTACCGATAGTCATCCGGTGTGCTGGTCAGTTTTTCTTGATCCGCCGCCGTTTGATATCGATAGACGCGGTTGACCAATGGATGAAACTGCAAAAAGCGATAGTGGCGATACCCCCAAAATGACATTACCAAAACCACCAGCAGCAACGTTACGATTTCGACAAAATGCTTTTGCCTTTGCATTTTTATCCCCCTGTTTAAAAAGTGCCCGACTTAATGCAAGCCGTCTGCACGTATATCTACGATAACCTTTGGCAAAGCAAATTTGCAAATATTATTTTACTGATTTTGTAATGACGAGTCGTGACTGGTCTTTTTAGCTTTCGGATTGATTGCGTTTTGCTGATCACTATCCAAAAGATATTCCTCAATCAGGCGAATGATCTGGCGATTTTGTGGTAAAGACGAGTGCTGAGCCTTACTGCCGGTCACCGTCATTTCAGTATAGTGCTTAACCTGCTTTTGATAAATATAGCGACCAGCCCGCACACTGCCCAGTTTTACGATCCCATCTTCAGTATAGGTATCGGCACCCGAAACCGAGTAGACATCCAGACTTGATGGCAGCTTGTTTTTATGCTTCAAAAAATAAGTATACATCTGCGTTGGATTCTTAGTTGAGCTTTCATTAAGGTTAAATGGCGATCCCACCGTCATCAAGCGTTTGATCTTTACGTAGTCGGAATACTGTGAATAGTATTTTTCCAGCCACAGTGTCCAAATCAGGCCGCCGTTGGAATGGCCAAATGCTTTAAAGTTATTGAACTTATATTGATCAATCAGTTCGCTAAAGGCCGCATCAAACATCTTGGCCTGCTTTTTGATGTTGTCATAGCCATCATGATTGTTTTGAAAACCAACCACGATGATTGGTTCATTGTCACCTTGGCTGATCTTACCCGTATAGGTGATCTTACCATCGTTATAGACCTCCATTTTCAACAGGCTATGCTTATGACTGGTGTCTTTATTGAGCAGCGTGACCATCTGATCAAAACGATTCTTGGTCGCTGAGCTGCCAGGAATCATAATAACGGGCGACATCCGAGCCTTGCTGCGCTGTGCCAGGTAGTGGTTGGTATCTTTCATCCAAAAATAAGCCGGAAACGCCAGCATGATCAGCAGGATTGTGACGACTGCCAATAAGCGTACGCTGCGGCGGCGCTCCTTATCATTGATAATCAGCATGATGCCACCGCCTTTTCTCGCTGAGTTTTTAATTCTACATCCAAGGCCAAACGTACGAACGGAATATATAACCAGACGTCAAAGACTAAGAGAACCAATGAAAACAGCAGAATCTCCCAATCACCATTGGAACCGATAAACGCCGCTAATGGACCTGGTGTCCCCATTGGCAATGGATATGGCGTTACCGGAATTAAATGCAGTAAGATTGCCAAAGCTCCCAGTAACAGGTTGGCAATTGGCAGCAATAGATATGGCAGCAAAAAGATTGGATTCAAGATTACCGGCAGACCAATCATCAAGCCATAGCTGCTGTTAAACAAAACCGGCACTAGATTCCAACGGGCCAGTCGCTGCACCTCGGGCTGATGACCAACGATGATCAAGGCAATTACCAGCGCCAGAATTACGCCATCACCGCCAAAGTTGGCAAATGAACTGTAGAGCGTGGATGCCAGATACTTATAAGGAACGTTCCAACCCGAACCGTGCTGCAATGCATAGTTTAGATTAGCTGCAGCAGCTCCGGTAAGTCCCTGCGCTGCCGTATTAATGCTTGGTCCGCCGATACCAAACCAACTCAGCAAAAGCGAGACGATGATCAATGGAATCGCTACCCACAGTGACTGGTTGCCCTGACCAAAGTTTTCCAGCCAGGTATAGACCAGGTTCAGCCAGGTACTTAGCGTCATCCAATTAAACAAGGCTCCCACGATGGCACCAATCGTCAGACAGAAAAACAATGGCTTCAGCGCATTCAAGACCCGCTGCTGCATTTTTTCAAGCGTTTCAATCGTCTGTTCGCCTGGTTCACCGCTCTTACCCAGCCAGCGATAAACCTGACCCACGCCATAGCCGACAATCAAGGCAAATAAAACACTGCGGACACTCAAGAGATTCCAGTCAAACGAGATTATGCTATCATTAGTGGCACGAACATAGCGAAAAGCCACCAACAGCATGGTTACAAACCCAGTCATCCCGGCCATCGGTGCATCACAATGATAAAGCTTGGCAGTATAACGGGCCGCGGCATAGGCTGCCATAACGCCAAACATTCCAAACGTCACCTTAACCAGTCCATATGTAAAAGCGGTCGCACCATTCCAAAGCCAGTCCGGCATCAGGTCACCTAGATTGGCAATGTTATAAAAAAAACTGTCCGTTGCAAAAAATGCTTTTTTCAGCATAACTGCCAGTGCCCCAACATACGCAATTGGAAACAACAGCATCAACGTCTGCCGCGTAATTTTGATAAATGAGCGCTGATTAAATCGGACCACCCATTTGATTAATCTATTTGGCATTTGCTTCACTTCACTTCTTAAGGATTATCTGAGTTCAGTATACTGCTACCGTTGTTTTAAAACATGTTCTAACCAAAAAAGATCCATGGTCGAGTGATCTCAAACCATGGATCTTTAATTTTGGCTACCAGCTGGCTTTTTTGACACCTGGCAGCTGACCTTTATGAGCCAGTTCACGGAAATTCAGTCGTGACAAGCCAAACTTACGCATGTAGGCATGGGGCCGACCATCCAGACGATCACGATGATGCAGACGAACCGGTGCTGAGTTGCGTGGCAGCTTTGACAAACCGATATAGTCGCCAGCTGCCTTCAGTTCGGCACGCTTGGCTGCATACTTTTCAACCAGCGCTTCTTGATGCTTAAGCTTGGCAATCTTGGATTTCTTTGCCATTTTCTTCCCTCCAATTGATCATAAATTTTGTTTTAGAAAATAAGATTTTTACATTTGCATAGTCATTCGTTTGCTATTATGCCAAGCTGAATTATTAAACGCAAATTTTTCGCCTTACTTTTTGTAATTAAATTCAGATCAATCGTATTTTTGATTCAAGCATTGTTACCCCAAGCTACCGGTATCTATTAGAAGCGCTGCTTGTTAACGCGATCGGCATAGGCTTGATATTCAGCCAGATAGTCCCATTTATGATTGATCTGATCCAGCAATTCCTGGTCATGCGTATTAACACGGCCAGTTTCTAAAGTCCGCTTATAAAGTTCCAGATAAGGAATGTCAGCTTCAACGGCCAACTCATATTCGGATTCGCGATCATAAGCCACATGCCGATAGTCCAGCTCAGCAATCCCATCATCGTCAACTTCCAAAATCAAATAATGAGCACGCGTGTCATGCTGCAGCGGCCACCAGCCATTAAACGGCTCACCAACCGATCCAGGATTTAGGATCAAGCGCTCGTCACTGGCATAGCGCATCAAGCTGTGGTGCACGTGAGCATAAATGGCAACGTCTTGATTGTTAAAGCCGTCAAACAGCTTATCAAAATGTTCAACGGGATTGGTTGGAAACAACGCCTGCCCCATATTGAGAGTTGGCAGATTATGCGAGATGCCAAACGTCAGCTTGCCCGCCTGCTTTTGAACGTGCAGTGGCCAGCCGGCAATTTCGTCAATTACACCAGCAGATACGTGCTCGCCAACGTATTGTGCCAACCGGGCAAAATAGATGCGCGATGGTTTTTCCAGATCCATTTGTCCTCTCACGCCCTTAACCGTCAGATCATCCCAGTTGCCACGCACCATTACGGTTGGCTGCATCTGTTTGATCAAGCGCCAGATCTCCATTACGCCTGGACCAGGCATCAATAGATCACCAATGAACCAATATTCATCAACATTATGACGCAGGCTGTCAGCATACATTGCCTGCAAGGCGTGCAAATTGCCGTGCACGTCGGAAAAGACCGCGATTCGGTTGCTCATGATGTCACCTCGTTATTTATTCATAAAATCAATCATATCAAAACTCACCGGCTGCTGCCCAATAAAAATTGAAAAACCGACTTTCTGGGCTTGTTTTGTAGGGCGCTTACAATGCTAGACTAGATAAGTATGAATTTATATTCTTTGTCTACTTTATAATGCTTTATTTTTAGGAAAGGAAGTCTTTTATGTCCGCAAGCACTGTCGATGCGCGCACTCGTCGCAGCGTTACGATCATTCTTCTGGTCGCCAGCTTCATTAGTCTGGCCAGCCAAACAATGATGGTTACCGCGCTGCCGGTTATCAAAAATGATCTGCACGTTTCATTAAATGCCGTTCAATGGCTCACAACCGGCTATACGCTTTTGATCGGGGTTATTACGCCACTGTCATCCAATATTTATGAACGCTTCACCAACCGAGGCGTCTTCTTGTCAACGGTTGGTACTTTCATTATCGGAACGCTGCTTGGCTGTTTTGCCAATAACTTTTGGTTGCTGCTGTTGGCACGGTTGGTTCAGGCTTGTGCCGGTGGGATCTTGATGACGTTTCAGATGACGACGATGATCACCATCTATCCCCCCGAAAAACGCGGCTCCGTCTTGGGCATGTCAGGCCTGGTTATCGCTTCTGGACCGGCTTTGGGGCCTTCATTGTCCGGGTTGATTTTGGAATACTTCTCATGGCGCTACATTTTCATCTTTGTACTGCCTTTGATGCTTTTGGTCTGGATAGGTGCCTTCTTTAAGATGCCTAATTTTTCCAAGCCACGACCAATCAAGATCGATCTGGTATCGGTTTTGATCTCTTTAATCGGCTCATCACTGATTCTGGGCAGTCTGACGGTCTTTGAGATCAATCTGCTGGCTGGTTTGGCCATGCTGATTGTTGGTTTGATCATTATGTGGTACTTTGTCAAGCGCCAGCTGCACATGGCCGATCCGATGCTAAAGGTTCAAATCGTTCGTTACCCATCATTTCGGATGATGACGGCTGTCGGCTGCTGTGCGTTCATGATTTTGCTGGGAACCGAGCAGCTGTTGCCAATCTTTACACAAAATGTTATGCATGTTGGCAGCTTTAAGTCCGGATTGATTCTGCTGCCAGGCGCGCTTTGCAATGCGCTGGTGGCACCAATTGCCGGTCGGCTGTACGATCAATATGGACCAAAATGGCTGATTACGACCGGTGGTATCCTGACGCTTTTGGCTTCGATTCCGCTGGTCAACGTCAATGCTCACATGCCAATCTGGGTACTGACGGTTGCCTATATGACCCGTTTGATCGGTAACGCCTTTTTGTTTAACCCAGCTCTTTCTGAAGCCTTTTCACAATTGGCTCCTAATGAAAACAGTCACGGAACCGCACTTAACAACACATTGCGGCAAGCTTGCGGGGCTACTTCGGTTACGCTTTTGGTCGTTATCTCAGGACTGCCGGCTTCTTTGACAACCGGAGTACGAGCTGCTATGTGGGTAACCGTTGGCCTGGCTATTTTGATGCTGGTAATCTTTTATCGTTATCTGGGTTGGAAAAAGCGCCAACAAGGATAATCCGTCTTAAATCTAATTGGGGGTGATTTTTTGCAAGACTCAGATATCGGTACTCATCACGAGCTGCCCAGCAAATGGCATCAGACTTTTTATACGCTGTGGTTTGGCTGTTTTATTACCGGAATGGGATATTCGATGACCATGCCGTTTATCTCGCTTTTTATTGATGAACTGGGCCATTTTTCGCGCTTTCAGCTTAATATATATTCTGGCTTGGCTTTTGCGGCAACCTTTATTTCCCAGGCAATTGTCTCACCATACTGGGGCAGTCTGGCTGATCGCAAGGGCCGTAAATTAATGTGCATGCGAGCATCTGGCGTAATGGCCTGTACGATTTTTTTGACGGGGCTTTCGGTCAACGTCTGGATGATTATTGGTCTGCGTTTTTTACAAGGTGCCTTTTCTGGCTACATTAACAATTCGATTGCACTGATGGCTGGTGAGACGCCACACAGCAAATCCGGCTGGGTCATGTCGGCGATGACAACCGCCGGCGTAACCGGTAATCTGATCGGACCGCTGTTGGGTGGTACTCTGTCAGGTGCCTGGGGATATCGCGTCCCATTTTTTATTACTGGCGGATTGATGCTGGGCGTTTTTATCGCCACCTCGCTGCTGGTCAAAGAAAAGTTTACCCCAATCAAAAAGGAAAACATGAAACCGATGCGGGAATTGCTGGGCCAGATCGACAACGTCCAATTAATTGTGGTCATGTTCATAACTACCATGCTGGTACAATCATCAGTCATGTCAATCAACCCTATCGTCTCACTTTACGTTAGGGAAATGATGCATGATTCTGGCAACATTGCATTTGTTGCAGGGATCGTCGCCGCCACGCCTGGTCTGGGCAATCTGGCAGCGGCTTCTAAGGTTGGTCATACCATGGATCGCATTGGACCTAAGATAGTCTTGATGACTGGTCTGATCGCTGCTGCTTTATTGTTTATTCCGATGACTTTGACCAATTCACCATGGATGCTGGCATTTTGGCGCTTTTTGCTTGGTTTTGCCAATGCAGCTCTAATGCCGGCGGCGCAGACAATTCTAACGCTAGAAGTACCAACAGAGGCTTTTGGTCGCGTCTTTAGCTATAATCAATCCTTCCAAGCTGCTGGGTCAGTGCTGGGGGCCTTGCTTGGCTCCACGATCTCTGGGCTTTTCAGTTATTCGGCCGTCTTTGCCATTACCGGCTGCACACTGCTTTTGGATTTCTTATTAGTCTATCTGACACAGCATCGCAAAATTAACTAAAAACTGAAAATCGCATCGGGCTGCTCCTCCGATGCGATTTTTTGATTTTGGTTGACTTTTTCTATTAATTAAAATAAAAGAGTAGCCAGAAAGCCTTTATATCAAGGTCTTCTCTGGCCACTCTCGGAATTAGGAAAATTTGAAGTGTGCCAGCGCTTGCCGACGCTGACAACTGATTAGAAATCCTTCGCTGATAGATTTCTAATCTATACATAACATTATACGGATAAAACCACCGCTTATCATTAGGCACCACAACCAAGATTTTCCATTTTACTTGTTTGATTCGTTTAATTCATCGGCGTCTTCATTGCCGCGCAACAGCCGGTGAACCCCCAATGCTTGATAGAGTTCAAATGATTCTGGCATTACGCCGGGAACAAAGCCAAATCGGTTACTGATCTTGTTGAGACGATACTTGATCGTATTCCGGTGAACATAGAGAAAGTTACCGGCCTGCTCGATATTTTGCGGTGTATCGAGCAAAAAGGTCAGCAAGGTCTCGACCAGGTTATGCTGCATGGCATCCAGCCGCTTTTGCCAACGAATAACCTCGGTGCCTTCTTCCTGCAGTTCTCTTTGACATCCCCTGGCAAACTCAAGGTCAGCTTGATTGAAAAACGACCGGTGCGGCAGGATCGTCTGCGCTGCTGACATGTATTGACTGACCAATTGATACAGTCTTTGAATACCGCCAAAGCCATCCACCATCGTTGCCGAAACAACGACGCATTGAGCAGTCAATTGCTGATCGTCTTTTTTAAATCCACTCTCCCAGCTCTGCCATTCTTGATAGGATGGCGATTTTTCCAGCAAAACGATCAATTGATCATTGTACCAGTCACTAATCATGTGGCCAGCAATCCGTAACGTTAACTGATCGACCCATTTTTTCAGCTTGGACTTGTTGACATTGTTTGGACAGCTGATCACCAGCGCTGCCTGCGTGTCTTTCAGATCGAAGCGGTACTGACGCCCCAATTGGGCTGCTCGTACGACCTGACCTTGAATAATTGCCCGAATCAAATTTTCATCATCTTGGCTTTGATTGCCCCAAAGATTCAAAGCCGTCTGTAAGGTTTCGGCAACGCGCTCACAGGTCAGGTTGGTTACCGTTTGTCGGCTGATGATCAGCACCGTGTATGGACTGTTTGGTAACTGCCAGTGCGTGATCTTCATACCATCAGTCGTCGTCACCGGCAGCTCACCATTAATATTGATCTGTTCGATTACGTTTAAGAGGTTTTCCCAATTAACGGCTGTGCCTTTAGGCCAGGTCTCACGATACAGAATCCCGCCTTGATTATCAATAATTGCTAGTGATGCATCAATTTCTGCGGCCAGCAGCTTTAAAACCTCACCAACGCTGCGCCGATATTCGGGCATTGCCGAAATTCGGCCGATGATTGTTGGCGCAAAACTGGGATGACGCATGCGATCTTGAAAAATCGCAAACATAATCTCCGAGATCACGGCACTGTAAGACAGATTCTTTTGTGTTTCCTGAGCAAAAATTATCAAGAAATTCAGCTGATCAGCTGTTTCCTTGATCTTAGGCGGCAGTGTAGGTACCTTGTCACCGACATAGTAGACAACCACGCCAACACAGCCGTTTTTAGCCAGCTGTTCGATCTGACGACAATCAGTCACTACATCATAGTTATGATCGATCGAGGTCAAAAGCAGCTGCTCATTAGCCGAATTTTCCGGCTGATAGAGTTCTCGTTGGGCAACCGACGTCGCTGTAAAGTCGATTACCGATACTGTTGAAACCACTCGATCCAGCCCTACTTCACCTGCGACGACATGCGATCGCGACATGGTTGGCAGTTTCAATAGGTCGCGAACCCGGACACTCATATTTCCCACTTCCAATTCAAGATTAAAAAAATATTAAAATAATGATAACATATTCTAAATAAAACCGCAATTTCTCATTTAATAATAAAAAAAAGACCGTGGTTTGTCAATTCAAACAGGCAAACACGATCTATATCATTAATTCTTAAAACTATGAACTGGTGCCGGAATTGTACCACCGCGACTGATCATGGCTGCTGAAGAGGCATGGCTGACATCCATAATTGGTGCATAGCCAAGCAAGCCACCAAACTCAACCGTGTCACCAACTTTTTTCCCAGGAACCGGAATCACCCGTACTGCCGTTGTCTTGGCGTTGATCATCCCAATCGCCGCCTCATCGGCAATCATACCACTGATGGTTGAGGTCTCAATGTCGCCAGGTACGGCAATCATGTCCAGCCCAACCGAGCAGACTGCCGTCATGGCTTCCAGCTTGGAAACGTTCAAATAGCCGGCATTAACGGCCTTGATCATCCCAGCATCCTCCGAAACCGGAATAAAGGCACCAGAAAGCCCACCAACGTGACTGCAGGCCATGATACCACCTTTTTTAACCGCATCGTTAAGCATGGCAAGTGCCGCCGTAGTACCATGCGCACCAACACTTGACAGCCCGATTTCTTCAAGAATCTCGGCAATAGAGTCGCCAATTGCCGCTGTTGGAGCCAACGAAAGGTCAACAATTCCAAACTTGGCACCCAAACGCTTGGCTGCCGTGGTACCGACCAGCTGGCCCATCCGCGTAACCTTAAAGGCCGTCTTTTTGATGGTTTCGGCTACAACGTCCATTGACTCGCCCTTGACTTTTTCCAGCGCCGCCTTAACGACACCAGGACCCGAAACGCCACAGTTGATAACCACATCAGACTCGCCGGCGCCATGAAAGCCCCCAGCCATAAATGGATTGTCCTCAACCGCGTTGCAGAAGATTACCATTTTGGCATTGTTCATGTAGTCCAGCTCAGATGCTTTTTTGACGACTTCGCCCATTTCCTTGACGGCATCCATATTGATCCCCGTCCGCGTTGAACCAACGTTGACTGAGGCACATACCAGATCAGTCTGCGTTAAGGCTTCCGGCAGTGATTGAATCAGAGTCTTATCGCCATTTTGGTAGCCTTTTTGCACCAGTGCCGAATAGCCCCCAATAAAGTCAACACCGACCGTCTTGGCTGCTTTATCCAGTGCCAGTGCATACTTAACGTAGTCATGATCATGAGAAGCCGCCGCAATCAATGAAATTGGCGTAACCGTGATCCGCTTATTGGCAACCGGAATCCCAAACTCGGTTTCAATCTCTTCACCAACGCGTACCAGATCCTTAGCCTTGGTTGTAATCTTATCGTAGATTTTTTGGCAGGCCAGATCACTATCGCTATCGATACAGTCAAGCAGAGAAATTCCCATCGTAATCGTTCGCAGGTCCAGCTTTTCTTCTGAGACCATGCGAATCGTTTCCATAATCTTTTCGGTTTCCAAGGCAATCCTCCTATAGCTGGTGCATGGCGTCGTACATTTCTTGATTGCGAATGTTGATATCAACTCCCAGCTTGGTGCCCAATGCATCCAACTCTTGAGTCAGCTTTTCAAAATCGGCAGTGGCATCGTCAACGTCAACCATCATCATCATCGTAAAGTAGCCATCCATAATCGTTTGCGAAACGTCAACAATATTAATGCCACTTTCTGCCAGATAGCTGCTGACACCGGCAATAATCCCGGTTTTGTCCTTACCAATCGTAGTTAAAATTGCGCGCATGGTCTTCCTCCTAAATAAATGCTTAGAAATTGATTATAATCATCTTAACATACTTAACGAACTATTTTAATAAAACAATTAATAACAACTGCTTATTTTAGCTGTTTTTTAAGCAATTGGATCGACATGACCAATAAAGCGGATAAAATACGAACTTCACATTAGATTTGATGATTTTTGATAAACTCACGAAACTCACGACCAAACCGCAGTTTGAAGCGAGCCAAAAGCTGTGAATCCTGTTTCATTGTTGAGATCATCGGACTGTCAGGGTCGTCTGCATCCAAGGGTGCCATGATCCCGGTCGTCAGCGGCCAAAACAAGGCAATCTCGTCGGGCAGCTGTGAATCATCGGGATGTGCTGTAACGTACTGATCCAAAAAATGCGCAATCTGCTGCGTCTGTTCCATAAATTCATACATTGCCGATTCCATGGCCTGCTGGGCAGCGGTTCGCTGATAGATCACCGCATTGCGCTCCCAGTCGTATAAGCCGGTTTGGGTAATCTCACTAAAAAGTGCCGCCAGCCCACTTAAAAAGTCGGCATCCTCATCAATGGCAACCTTCATTCCCAAAATATCAGCATATGACAGCTCGGATACGCCCAGCGTTTTTTCTTCAGTAGTCGGATCATAGATTTCAACTTCCCAGTGCGTGCCAAACTGAGAAGCTTGGTCTTGATAGCTGACCAAAAGAAGCTCATCGCCAGGCTCTAGATTTTGCTCGGTTAGCCCAGCAATTACGCATCTGGCCATAAAAATACCGATCAGTGTCGCACTGGATGGCAATGGCAATCCAGTCAACTCCGCCAGCTCTTTTTGCAGATCCAACAGTTCGGTTTGATGCTGGCGAATCATTGCCGCGTGCTGGTCTGCCGTTAAAAATTCGCTTCCCCATTTTTGTCCCAGCTCATATAAGCAGACATCGCTGTTTAAGGTGCGAATGATGTCTTGCCACGTTATTGTTTTCAATGCGCTCACCATTTTCTTTTCCTAATTCTTCGTGGTATCTTATTTTAACACGTTTGAATTTCGCGAACAAATGTTTGATAAATAAAAAAGTCAGACCGTAATAATCGATCTGACTTAAATTTGAAAAGTCAACCACCATCGGCTAAAGTCGATGGCTTGTGATCAGACACCCCGATATTGAGTGCCTGAACCACAATTTGCATAGATACGGACGATTTACTCAAACAGCCACAGTTGCTTGAGCAGTGATCATCTAATTACCAATGCCTTTTACATTCCCAGGTTGCCATAGGAATGATATATCAATAGTTGTTAGATAGTCAGTCTTATAATGCTGTAATACTCACTTTGGTTCTCAGCGAGGCAGTTACTAAGTCAATTACTATCTACAAGTATTATATCTTGTCAGGCCTATCCATCTCATGACTAAAGTCACGGGATTTCCGGCTAGGCATAATTAAATATTAGTTCTTACGCTGATATACAATCTCACCATCAACCAGCGTCAGGTCCGCCGTGCCATAGACCTTTTGGCCGGTAAATGGGTTGTTGACGCCCTTGGAAAGGTAGTCAGCCTCATTAAGCGTCCGTTGCGTATCCAGGTCAAAGATCGCAATATCAGCTGGCTTACCCGGTTCCAAATGACCGGCTTCTTTAAGACCAAAAATATCAGCCGGCTTGGTACTCATCCAGTTCAGCAATTGTTCCAACGTGCAGAAGCCGCCTTTGACAAACTTGGTGTACATCATTGGAAATGCCGTCTCACTGCCGGTAATACCGTTGGCTGCACCGCGCATGTCATCTTTAGGCTTTTCATCTTTGGAGTGTGGCGCATGGTCAGTGGCGATCATGTCAACCGTACCATCCAACAGCCCCTCAATCAATGCCTGCCGGTCGTCTTCATGACGCAGTGGCGGATTCATCTTGTAATATGAGTTGTTGGCTGGAATATCTTGGTCAGCCAACAGCAAATGATGCGGCGAGGCCTCGCAGGTTACGTTAACGCCTTGAGACTTGGCGAAGCGCACCATTGCGATGCTTTCTTTAGTTGAGATATGGCAGATATGGTAGTGAACCCCGGTTGCGTTGGCCAAAACCAAATCCCGCGCGACCTGAGCTGATTCAGAAACGCTTGGTGCACCAGGCAGGCCTAATTCTTCGGCCCGCTTGCCGGCAGTCATAATCCCGCCAAATAGTAATGAATCGTCTTCCACGTGGGCTGCCAAGATCATATCTTCTTTAGCAATCCCTTCCATAGCTTGATACATCGTACCTGCCGTCTGTACACCGCTGCCATCGTTGCTAAAGGCATAGGCACCGGCTTGCTTGAGAGCATGAAAATCTACCAGTTTCTCACTGGTGCGGCCATGCGTAATTGCACCATATTGGAAAATGTGAACGACGCCTTCTTTTTGATTCAAAGAAGTCTGTGCCTGCATGCGTCCTGGCGTGTCAGGTACCGGATCAACGTTTGGCATGGCACCGACTGTGGTAAAACCGCCATGAGCCGCTGCCTTGCTGCCGGCTTCAATCGTTTCCTTATAGGTTTGACCCGGTTCTCTGAAATGTACGTGAACGTCGACCAGTCCTGGTGCTACTAATTTGTTTGTTGCGTCAATCGTTTCATCAGCTGCCGGCAGATCGTTGCCAATTGCTTGAATCTTGTCATCAGCAATCCGGACATCCGTTTTAACCAATTGGCCGTTTACAAAAACCGTACCGCCTTTAATCAGTTTTGTCGTCATCTTATTCTAAACCACCCAACTTGCGACCGCGCAATACTGCTTCAATCATTGCCATCCGCATGAAGACCCCGTTTTGCATCTGACGGAAGAAGACCGACTTAGGCGCCTCAACCAGTTCACTGGCCAGTTCAACGCCTCGGTTGATTGGACCTGGGTGCATAATGATGGCATTATCTTTCATCTTGTTGTAGCGGTCTTGATTCATACCATACTTTTCGTGGTAGGCTTCCTTGCTGAAGTCTTTTTCGTGAGCATCATCGTTGGAGAGACGTTCATGCTGAACCCGCAGCAGCATGATGGCATCCATTTCGTCAACCAGCTCATCAACCGGCTTGTATTGACCATATTGCGTAAAGTCTTCGTTGAACCAGTATTCTGGACCAGAGAAGTAGACCTCGGCTCCCAGCTTGTTAAGCAGCTGTGCATTGCTGCGGGCAACGCGGGAGTGGCTGATGTCACCAATGATGGCGATCTTCAAGCCCTTGAACGTACCAAACTGTTCATGAATCGTCATAACGTCCAGCAGACATTGTGATGGGTGCTGACCGGAACCATCCCCGGCGTTGACGATGCCGATGTTGGTCTGTTCGCCTTCTTTGGTGTTGATCAAAGGTTCGTAGTAATTATTTTCGCTGTGACGAATTACGGCCAAATCAATGCCAAGTGCCGTCATTGTCAGCATCGTGTCATACAGCGTCTCACCCTTTTTAACTGAAGAGTGTGTAGGATCAAATGGGATCTCCGTCAATCCCAGCTTGCGTTCTGCTACGGCAAAGCTGGTGTGCGTACGCGTGGAGTTTTCAAAGAAGCCGTTAACAACATAGACTGGCTTGTTCAGTTGTGGTACGGCACCACCACGCTTAAAGTACTCGGCACGAGCAATCAAAGCGTTGACTTCATCGGCTGACAGATTCTCAACACTGACAAAGTTTTCTAAGCGGACAAGGTTCATAGGTTCTAACATTTTGACAAAATCCTTCCTTAAATTCACGAGTAACCGTTTGGACGCTCACTGTCGTCCTTTAAATGGCGGATTAAGAATCCTCCTTTGTGAATTTGCCCTTAAAAAAACGCCACCCTCCATTTGAGGGCAGCGTTCAACGAAAACAGCATTCACCATGCCGCAATTTAATTCGTTTCCTTGCTAGCCTCTCTGGACTAAACTTAAAGGACATTTATTCATCGCAATAAAGATACTCGTTGTTTCCTGCTTTGTCAATTGTATTTTTTGGGTAAATCGTTATGAAAAATCATTTTTTAAGCTGTTTTTATGTTTATAAATGCCTTAATAGCAGTGTTTGTACTGTTTTTTAAAAAAATTGCCGATTGCCATTAATTGTCAATCAGCAGCTCATTAATCACTTTATCATCTTTTTTTAATATTTCTCAGCATAAAACTGTACTTTCGCCAATCAAATATGATAAATTTTTTCTAATAAGATTTTTGCAAATGGGGGATTTTTTCGATGAAACCAAAAATTGCGATTCCAGCCGCAACCTTAACAGAAGCTACCAACGTAATCAATGAGCGCAATGCTCCATTTGCGCCAAAGCCAATCATTGAGGCGGTCGTTAAATCAGGCGGCGTTCCAGTAATTTTTCCAAGCGTTCAGCCCGATTTATCACCTGAATATCTGGATATCTTTGATGGCGTCGTATTTGCCGGTGGCGCCGATGTTGATCCAACCTTTTATGGTCAGGAACCACACATGAATCTGGGAATGACTTACCGCAAGCGTGATTTGTTTGAGATCGCCCTGCTCAAAGGTGCGGTTCAATCCGGCAAGGCCATTTTGGGTATCTGCCGTGGTATGCAGCTGATCAACATTGGTTTGGGCGGAACAGTATATCAAGACCTTTCCGAAAACCCGGATGCGCATTTAAAGCACAGCCAAGACGCACCGGGCAACTTACCTTCACACCATATTGACGTTGATATGGACAGCCATCTCTATAAACTGATCGGCAAGCATCCCTACATCAACTCACGGCACCATCAAGCCATTGATCGGATTGCACCTTCGCTTGAAGTAGCCGCCCGTGCCCAGGATCAAGTCATCGAGGCCCTGGAATCAAAGGACAGCGATCAGATTCTGGCCGTACAGTGGCATCCCGAAAACATGTACAAGCACTACCGCGAGTCCCAGGCTATCTTTGGTGACTTTATCCATCGTTCTGCCAAGGTTGCAGCGCAACGTCATCATCTCAACAATCAAAAATAGTCAGCTAATTTAAAAACAGCACTACCAAAATTTAGGCAGTGCTGTTTTATTATTTGCTTATTTATCCAACTGACGCTTCAGTTCATCGGCATCAGGAATATGATCACCGGCAAAGCCCTGGAATGGATGCAAAGACTCCATGGCTGCTTCTTGATAACGACGCGCTCGGCGTAATGCATAGTTTTCCAAAGAGCCATTTTCAACATAATTCATCAGTTTGGCACTTGGCGTGGTCTTTGGATTGATGATGCGATCCTCCAAGTCCTCTAAGATCTCAGAAAACTCCGGTCCCAGCTGAATCTGGTTGGCATAGCGCTCCAAGCTCTTGATCATCGCCAGGGCCTTGTTTTGATAATGACATGGCTCAGTCGGCAGTTCTTTAACCACCACGTCGTTCATCTCATCAGCGTTGTCCAAAACTCGATTGACTTCTTCTGGCTGCAGGGCTGGATGCATGATAAAGTAGCTGGCCAGCAGGCGAATAAAGCGTAGCGTGTCCGTTCTAACGCCTACTGAGCTGCTTGGGTCCAGATCAAGCATCCGCAATTCAATGTACTCAACGCCGGTTTTAGGCAGTTCTTTTAGATTTTGATTGCCCTTAAACCGCACACTGCCATGAAATTCATAATCAGAGGTCAAAATTCCCTGCTTAACCCCATCTTTAATCCGGTCAACATAGCTTTGTACATCGGTATAGTCACCCTTGAACTTGGTACCAAAGCCATATGAACTTTGGCGAATACTGCGAACCGGATGATCCAGTCCCTTGCCCTTGTCAAAATAATTGGCCTCGGCAATTGGGCTGGCCCCAAACAGATAAGTGATAAACCAACGATAGCGAACGAATCCTTGTGCTAAGACCGCATACAGATAGTTGCGAACCGCTTTTTCATCCTTGAATTTATTGGGAAATCCCTCCTTAACCAAGTCAACGATGTGCTGATCGATACTGAGGTTGATGTGAACCCCACATGGCGTCCCTTCCGAATAGCTGTGACGTTTGGTCCATTCTTTTAAATAGGCTTCCTTTTTTGGCCCCATTTTTGCCAATCGCAATTGTGACTTATCAGCTGGCAGCTTAGGTGGCATCGACAGTGGCCATAACAGTTCTCCAGGAGCCAGTGCCGCACGCAAGGCATTATTAATTTTATAAAGGTAGTGCATTGCATCCAAAGAGTGGCTGGCAGCCGGCGTTACCATTTCAGGCATCGTTTCCAAATAATCATTGGTCAGCCAAGGGTTGGTCTTTTCATCGCCAATCGCGGCTGGATACGGTTCCTGACTGATATTACCAACTTCGTCTACTCGCTGCATCTCAACTTCCAATCCCATTGTAAAGTCAGAAGTCTTGGCAACCGCCTTATTTGCAAAAATGAGTTCACCAATTTGACTGAACATAATTAGAATTCCTCTCTCAAATTAGAAATTTCTAATATTATACAATCAATCTTCTTATTTTTACAAGCTATAATTGATCATTTAATTAAGTTTAACAGCCATAATAACTTTAATCAAAAAAACTTGCTTAAATTAATGTTTGCTCCGCCTGTCAATTTATCCTATAATTTTAATGTTACTTTGAAAGCACAGGAGATAATTAAATGAAAAAAACGTTGCAAGAATTTAAAGATTTCATTTCACGCGGTAATGTTATGGATATGGCCGTCGGGGTAATCATTGGTGTTAACACCGGTTCTAAAATGTAAGAAAACACCGATTTGAAATTGTCGGTTTTCCTACAATTTTTTATACTAATTGCATTAAATCTTTTGAGGTGATTTGA